>NZ_JAJBJC010000519.1 GCF_021811825.1 Candidatus Anadelfobacter sociabilis
CTTTAATCTAGATATTGAAGCTGATAAGGTAGTAACAGGAATATCTTTTGGTGTAGCCGGCCACCTTCACAACATTACTGCCCATTATGCAAAGAGACCTCATATAAGAAAATTTAATACTCAATTATCTGGAGCTGCAGAATATTCTCTCGTCTCAAAATCCTCAGGAGTTTATGGTAAAGTCCACGAAGATACAAAGAATTTTAGCGATTTTAATTTGATTGATTCATCAAAGCCATCTTTAAGATTAGTTGT
>NZ_JAJBJC010000520.1 GCF_021811825.1 Candidatus Anadelfobacter sociabilis
AGCCTTCTCAAATCCAACAATTTGAAGTTGCTCTTAACTCAACATTAATTTGAGAACTTCAAACTCCCATCATAAGCGAATCAGTTAGCCTTGTCATAATATGACTATCAGATTCAGGATGTTCTTTCAGATTTGGAACAATAAAACCTTCAGAATTTGTGTTGACTTCATTTCCAGTAAGATGAAGTCCAAGAAGTACATGATTATCGTCAAGTCCCTCTTTTATTATCTCCCCATCCTTTAAAGAAATTTTGT
>NZ_JAJBJC010000521.1 GCF_021811825.1 Candidatus Anadelfobacter sociabilis
AGACCATATCTCATGATTCATTGTAAAGTTTATTTACTCTAAAATCGTTGCTATCAAATGTTTTCATATATTTCAAAAGTCCATCTTTAAATAATTGCTTTACTGCATCTGTATGTGTAAGAAATAGTTTTGTTTTTAGATATTTACTTGCAGCAAGCCTAACAAATATCTGCATAAATTCATCTCTTACAAGAAGTCTATCAGGATTTAAATGCCTCCACTGTGGATCTGGTGGTTTCTGTCCTACATTTGTTG
>NZ_JAJBJC010000522.1 GCF_021811825.1 Candidatus Anadelfobacter sociabilis
AGTTATTATTTTCAAGTGTTTTTATATGAATAGCAATCTTAGTCCTTTTATTTTACTTATTCAGAATAAGGAATAGTTGAGATGGATGGATAAATGGATTAAAAGGAAATTATCTTATTAATGATGGGATTCATTGTAATGTCCCCATTCCTACCTTATGTGAGCTTGGAATCAGAAATAATTGGTTTGATTTTAATAAATTTTCTAAGAAATGCAATGAAAATGATCAAACTTTTGATAAAAGTATACTTAATG
>NZ_JAJBJC010000523.1 GCF_021811825.1 Candidatus Anadelfobacter sociabilis
CAACAAATGTAGGACAGAAACCACCAGATCCACAGTGGAGGCATTTAAATCCTGATAGACTACTTGTAAGAGATGAATTTATGCAGATATTTGTTAGGCTTGCTGCAAGTAAATATCTAAAAACAAAGCTATTTCTTACACATACAGATGCAGTAAAGCAATTATTTAAAGATGGACTTTTGAAATATATGAAAACATTTGATAGCAACGATTTTAGAGTAAATAAACTTTACAATGAATCATGAGATATGGTCT
>NZ_JAJBJC010000524.1 GCF_021811825.1 Candidatus Anadelfobacter sociabilis
ACGAACGTTTAATGAGACATATGTCACAAAATTTACAATTTACTGAAAGATTAGCTATCTTAACTGATTCAGAAAGAAAGCTCATTTATGAGCTACCTAAATTTGCTCTTAAGGAAAGAAAATTTTAAATTTACTGCATCGTATTGTTCATACAGTACGTTTGTGTCACTTCTTCCACATAGCCCCTATAGAGATAGCATACTGAAAGATGTTTGCACAACAATAAACATCACTCGCCAGTAATGCTGTTTGGT
>NZ_JAJBJC010000525.1 GCF_021811825.1 Candidatus Anadelfobacter sociabilis
ATAAGCTATAGTTCTGGGCATTTTTTGCTTATTGTCTATTAAAAGTAATAAAAGCAATTATTGAATACTATTATTATCTATAATAATCAAGTAAATAGTTAGACGTTATTGATTTAGTAAGACGAACAGTTAGACGTTATTGATTTAGTAAGACGAACGTTTAATGAGACATATGTCACAAAATTTACAATTTACTGAAAGATTAGCTATCTTAACTGATTCAGAAAGAAAGCTCATTTATGAGCTACCTAAAT
>NZ_JAJBJC010000526.1 GCF_021811825.1 Candidatus Anadelfobacter sociabilis
CTCTGTATGGAAAACTTCCATTTAGTAATGCATACAAAAGTACTGCAAAAGCCCAAATGTCAGCTGGTGGTCCTCAGTACTCACTTTTTATTACAATTTCTGGTGCCATATATGAAGGAGTACCTCAAAAAAGTTTGACCTTTCTATCATTTGGTATTCGTGTTGAAAATCCAAAGTCTATAATTTTTACATTAAGGTTATCATCTAATAAGATATTCTCAAGCTTAATATCTCGATGAGTGATTCACAAACTA
>NZ_JAJBJC010000527.1 GCF_021811825.1 Candidatus Anadelfobacter sociabilis
TTAAAGGCTTCGTCAAAAATAGATCGGTTTGATGTATCTTTGTCTTCGGGTAGAATTCTAGGTTTTAGATCCATTCTTAGAGTCTCTAGCTCATCTCTAAATGAACTTAATAATTTATATTTTAGCGGCACTACTACAGAAGACATAAAGTTAACGATTAAAAATGATTTGTTATGGTCAAAAGATGCAATTGCAGAATTAGCATTTAATATTAACAGATCTGAAATAATGAGCAAAAGCGATTTTCATGGCGA
>NZ_JAJBJC010000528.1 GCF_021811825.1 Candidatus Anadelfobacter sociabilis
CGTAAAGTGCTGCAAGCTTATATTTTCTAGCTTTGTTAGAGACGTCTACTATTTCTAGAAAACCACCTTCAACCCACTTCTTGCAAAGTGCTGCATTCGTTCTAGGTTGGAAACCAAATATATCACCTATTTGTTTAGCCTTTCTGATAATTGTAGAGATTGCAGTACCAATACTTCATCTTGAATTTTCTTTAATAATTCTATTTGTTCTTGATGACTCAATCCTAGATCTAGTATGCTATTTATCTGCTTTA
>NZ_JAJBJC010000529.1 GCF_021811825.1 Candidatus Anadelfobacter sociabilis
CAGGATTTAACAGAGGACTTTAAAAGTAAGTTGTTACTTATTCTTGAGGGTAATGAAGTCAGTCTAGATTACGAAGAAGATGAAACTTTATACAAGCTTATTAAAAACTATGATGGTGACTCTGCGGCGTTTTCTTCATTGTAATAGGCTTTTAGTTTACGGAGGTTGAGATTTTCTATTTTCTTAGTATTTACTGCCTGCATTAAAAAATTAATATCATCGTCTGAATTATATTTCACCTCATCATTTGAATT
>NZ_JAJBJC010000530.1 GCF_021811825.1 Candidatus Anadelfobacter sociabilis
ACATCACAACCGTTCCCTCAACGAAAGCAGAATTGTTTAGTATTTTATTACTATATGGATGTGGGAAACTAATGTGAATAAAATTCATAACATAACCAGATGCGCGATCATTTAGCTTATTTAGTTGGGACCTGTAATATAGAGGTTGCGATATGAAATAAAAGTGCTATGCTGACATAGCAATAACGAAAAACAATATCATCATGAACTACGAGAAATATACAATACAAATAGTATGTGAGTCGAAAGAAGA
>NZ_JAJBJC010000531.1 GCF_021811825.1 Candidatus Anadelfobacter sociabilis
CAGCTTCTTGTATAATTGCATTACGCCCTTTTTTTGTACTAGCTACTATGGCTTGAAGTTCTTTAACTAGATTCTCATTAAGATATATATTAAAATTCATACCAACTTCTATAAACATGTGAAACAAATATGCAACGTATGGCATGTAATGTGATACACATTATGTGTAACGCGTGATACATGACATATTGTAACATGTGGTATATTGTCATTCAAGTTCTTTTTCTGATTGTCAGATGCAGTTATGCTCTAA
>NZ_JAJBJC010000532.1 GCF_021811825.1 Candidatus Anadelfobacter sociabilis
AGCTTTGAAAAACGCAATAGAATGTAAAAAATGAAAGAAACCAAGAATTATAATATATTTGATAAAAGACCAATGAAATGTAGGCCATGTGTGACTCATGGCTAAAGGCAAAGCGAGTAGTGAGCTAGATATGTTTTCTCTATTAGGTTATATTTTAATTATACTAGGTGGAACTTATTTAATCATTGAAGAGGGAAAACGTAAAAAAATGCACGAAGAGATTAAAGCGGAGTTTAAATCAGACGTGAAAGAT
>NZ_JAJBJC010000533.1 GCF_021811825.1 Candidatus Anadelfobacter sociabilis
TATAAAGGTAAAAACTGAAATATATGTGGCAGGGTTAGATCTTGGTGTACGACCTATAGGTGACTGGTCTACTTCAATAACTTTATCAACGTATTTTATACCAAGTATTTTATCATATTCTCCTGGTACTGTTTTAGTTGTAGAACATGACGAGGACACAATACGATCAGCAGATTATATTGTTGATATTGGATTAGGGGCTGGAATATACGGAGGTAATGTTGTTGCATGTGGAACACCAGAAGAAGTGATG
>NZ_JAJBJC010000534.1 GCF_021811825.1 Candidatus Anadelfobacter sociabilis
ATTGGCCCAAAATTTCTCAATCGGGTTTAGATCTCACTTTTACCCACAAATTTGAGGAGTAAATAAACATAACATTTCGATACTTTCTTTAAGATTTTCATACCCTCTCCATAACGTCATGGTTCCTTGCAGTTTATGTGATAAGGGCTAAGGAAATTGATCCCCCTAAAGGATCAGAGGCAATAGATTGGACATTATTAACTAATATTCCCGTAAATAGCTTTGAAGATGCGATCGAGAAAATAGGTTGGTA
>NZ_JAJBJC010000535.1 GCF_021811825.1 Candidatus Anadelfobacter sociabilis
TAAGTGAGCCTTACTCCTGCAATACCAAATATCTGTAGAAAGTAGCTCTAGAGATTTTGAGAATATTGCAGATATCATTAATACTCATTTTATGATTTTGATGCATTTTTCTTGCAGTTAAAACTTTTGGATCGTCTCGGTCGTTCTATGTCTCATCTTGTATCTTTAATAGAGGATCTTAAACAAAGAGGCATAAGCTTCAAATCATTGTGTGATGGTGCAATTGACACCACTACAGCATCTGGAGAACTCA
>NZ_JAJBJC010000536.1 GCF_021811825.1 Candidatus Anadelfobacter sociabilis
AATCATCGACTAAACAGTATAGTTCCAATATATCCAAGGTATATAGATTTGTTTGTTTCTTGATATTCTAATATACTACTTTTACTCTATATATCAACAACTACTTCCTAATCCATCATTCGTGTTATAAGATGTATGGGAATTATATAAAATAAGCAGAGCGACTTTGTATAGGTGTAAGAGCAGATATAAAAAACAGAACCTCATTAACCTAAAAGTGGTTATCAGATAAAGCCAAGAAAAAGACAAAAG
>NZ_JAJBJC010000537.1 GCF_021811825.1 Candidatus Anadelfobacter sociabilis
TCGCCATGAAAATCGCTTTTGCTCATTATTTCAGATCTGTTAATATTAAATGCTAATTCTGCAATTGCATCTTTTGACCATAACAAATCATTTTTAATCGTTAACTTTATGTCTTCTGTAGTAGTGCGCTAAAATATAAATTATTAAGTTCATTTAGAGATGAGCTAGAGACTCTAAGAATGGATCTAAAACCTAGAATTCTACCCGAAGACAAAGATACATCAAACCGATCTATTTTTGACGAAGCCTTTA
>NZ_JAJBJC010000538.1 GCF_021811825.1 Candidatus Anadelfobacter sociabilis
AGTAGTATAATAGTGGTGTTTTTATGAAGCAATAGATAGAAACGGTTAGACTTTGAGATTAAATGAGAAGCTCTGATCTTCTGAAAATTGCTTTGAATTATCGTTTAGGCTTTTGTTCTAGTTTGAGCGCTTGCTGGTGAATGATTCAAATCTTCTTCTGGATTGTGGACAATTCGATTCTCCATTGCAATAGGATCGGAATCAAGACATACAGTAACTCTACTCCTCATGTCCAAAAAAACATTATCATAC
>NZ_JAJBJC010000539.1 GCF_021811825.1 Candidatus Anadelfobacter sociabilis
TAACGAGAATGTGAGATTTTAACTTAATATCACACTCAAATGGTCAAATTATAATTGCAAAAATAGTCTAATTCCTTATGGATAAATAAATAACTCACTAAAATAAATTAATAAATAATAAAATCAGCAACAAATTTAAGAAGATAGCTAGTGCACTTGCACGACATCATAAGATTTTATGCTAGGTTAATAGAGTTTTATTAAAATGTTTTTTACATAATTGAACTGTTTTTGTACCTGCACACATTGAAG
>NZ_JAJBJC010000540.1 GCF_021811825.1 Candidatus Anadelfobacter sociabilis
TGAAGCATATTTTATTGCCTAAGTTACCTGCAAAAAGCGTGATTGTTATGGATAATGCATCTTTCCACAAAGGCAAAGAAATGCAAGATTTGATAAAAAATGCTGGTCATACTTTGCTTTACTTGCCGCCATATTCTCCTGATTTGAATCCTCACTTTTAGCAGCAAATATAAAATATGAGTTAGAGTGTATTTACATGTATTTTAAATGAAGTGGTAAAATGGAATATATTGAGGTATCGCCTAACACCTG
>NZ_JAJBJC010000541.1 GCF_021811825.1 Candidatus Anadelfobacter sociabilis
CCAATAGAATATTGTTTGAACTTCTTTTTATCACCAGAAGTAGATGTTTGTTTTTTAGGTAAAACAGAGCAACCATGACGCTTTAAACAACGGTGAAGGCTTGATCTACTCAAATGAGGAATTGTTTCTTGTAAACTATAAAGCACATCATCAAGAGGCAATTGTGTTAGCTTTCTGAAAGCAACAATTGCCTCCTCTTCAGCTCCAGACAGTACTGTCGACCTAATCTCTTTAGGACCCATAGGGAGATC
>NZ_JAJBJC010000542.1 GCF_021811825.1 Candidatus Anadelfobacter sociabilis
AAAAGTTTGACCTTTCTATCATTTGGTATTCGTGTTGAAAATCCAAAGTCTATAATTTTTACATTAAGGTTATCATCTAATAAGATATTCTCAAGCTTAATATCTCGATGAGTGATTCACAAACTATGACAATATTTCAAAGCACTTAGCATTTGTCTGAAGATTCGCCTTGCTTCGTTTTCTGGTAACCTCCGATTTGGATGAGATTTCAAATAACTATGAAGTGAACCACCTCCCACATATTCCATAAT
>NZ_JAJBJC010000543.1 GCF_021811825.1 Candidatus Anadelfobacter sociabilis
ACATGTTGATATTTATACTACTAAGGAATCATTTGAAGAAGTTTTCAAGAGGTTTAACATTGAAAAAGGTGCTAATCAACTAAGGATAAATTTATATGGAGCAAGGAGTGTAGTTGGCGCTAGTGGTGGGGATAGCTCTGACGAGGCAAAAGAAAATGAGCATTCTATTTTAGGTGTGATAAATGAGTTTAATAATGAAATGGGCATTTTTGATATAAACATATTAGCTAATGATGTGATACATCCAAATT
>NZ_JAJBJC010000544.1 GCF_021811825.1 Candidatus Anadelfobacter sociabilis
CAGGAAAACTAGACAAATTCATTCATTCTTCAGAGCTACAAACAATCAACATAGCGAACAAAATTGATACAACTGTTGCGCGTATTGGGCATTTAGAAAGCAGATTAAACCAAATAGAAACTGGCTGCGGATAGAGAAGCTAATTTTGATACAGAAGTGATGGATCGAGACGATGAGTGGGACGGTTTTTATCACGGATATTACAAAAAATGGTGGTCTACAAACAAGGAGATATCTCACCTCATTGTGCA
>NZ_JAJBJC010000545.1 GCF_021811825.1 Candidatus Anadelfobacter sociabilis
TATATTTCTTTTAACTTTTGGATGTGGCCAAAAGCATAAATGCCACTTAAAACTCACGCTTGCTTTTAGAAGCCGATTGAGAGCGTGTCTGTCTCTTTAATTCCATCTCGGAGAACTTTCCTCTAGCCATTTTTTGAAATTACTCAGAAAGCTTGTACAAAACTCGATATAAATGTATCAAAAGATGAACTTTATAACGGAAAAGCAAAAGCAATAATTGAAAAAATTATAGCAAAAAGACAAAAACATGC
>NZ_JAJBJC010000546.1 GCF_021811825.1 Candidatus Anadelfobacter sociabilis
TCCTCAAGTGAGTATAGGCCCTTTAAATCATACCCACCAAGGTGCAAAATTAGCGTTGTCAACAACCTGCCTGCTCGTCCATTACCATCATAATATGGGTGAATTGTTGCAAACTGGTAATGAGCAAGTTTTACGTACGTTAGACCCAAAGCAACGTAAGGCATTGGAATTATTTAAAAGATATGATGTTGTGACGGCTAAACAAATAGGTGATATATTTGGTTTCCAACCTAGAACGAATGCAGCACTT
>NZ_JAJBJC010000547.1 GCF_021811825.1 Candidatus Anadelfobacter sociabilis
AGAAGATCTTTTCCCAGACGAATTATTGAAGAAATATGGCATTAAGGAGGCGAGAGATGCTAACAACAGTGGCAAACTTCAAGATGCAAAAAAGAAGTTTGCCGAAGAAAGTAAAAATTTTGACAAAAAATTAATGAGATAAAAAGTGAAAAAAAGCCGATAGTTTACATTGATGAAAGCGGCTTTGCGCATGACATGCCGAGAATCCATGGATATTCGATACAAGGACAACGGTGCTATGGGAAACATG
>NZ_JAJBJC010000548.1 GCF_021811825.1 Candidatus Anadelfobacter sociabilis
TTCTCCGTATTCTATAATAGTTTTAAAATTATTATTGCGTAGCGATGTTGTGACAATAAATGCTTCGTCAATCGCTTCTTTGCCTATAGGAATTACAAAGAATGTAATGGGTTTTTTTATTAATTTTACCTTTATTATTAACCCTAACTTCTATCTCATTTTCAACTTTATCGTATCCGAAAGAAAGTGAATCAGTTTCTAAATATTCAGATCCTTCAGAATCAAATGTTGGAGTTATTCTATCTTGAGA
>NZ_JAJBJC010000549.1 GCF_021811825.1 Candidatus Anadelfobacter sociabilis
CTTCTACGCTTAATCTAGTGATCTTTGCGATTGTGTGAGTGTCCATGCCAGCAGCGAGCATAGAGCGTGCTATTTCTATTGTTTTATTCTTCTCGCCCTCCGCCATCCCTTTCTCCATCCCCCTCTTCATAGCAATAGCAAACACAGTCCTGTTCCCTGATAAAAAAGAGTATAAGTCTGATCACATTATTCTTGATAAGAACAGCCATGAGCATGATCTCAAAGACTTCTACTTCACATTCATAGAACT
>NZ_JAJBJC010000550.1 GCF_021811825.1 Candidatus Anadelfobacter sociabilis
GGAATTATTTAAAAGATATGATGTTGTGACGGCTAAACAAATAGGTGATATATTTGGTTTCCAACCTAGAACGAATGCAGCACTTTGCAAGAAGTGGGTTGAAGGTGGTTTTCTAGAAATAGTAGACAAAAGAGATAAAGCAGATAAATAGCATACTAGATCTAGGATTGAGTCATCAAGAACAAATAGAATTATTAAAGAAAATTCAAGATGAAGTATTGGTACTGCAATCTCTACAATTATCAGAAAG
>NZ_JAJBJC010000551.1 GCF_021811825.1 Candidatus Anadelfobacter sociabilis
TTTCAACTATCTCTAAACTAGGCATGTTGATCAACACTTGTTTAATTTCAGTAGGCATTTTAAAATCACTTAACATTTCCGATAAAACAACGGGAGGTAATACTATAACCCCACTTGTAGCATAAATGATATGTTGCACAGCGATAGTAGTTTGTATGGCACAGTCAAGTTAAGTATTGAGATTTAGAGGAGAGTTGAATAAAGTGTCTAAAAATAATAAGATAAAAAGAGCAGATATACAAAAGACATA
>NZ_JAJBJC010000552.1 GCF_021811825.1 Candidatus Anadelfobacter sociabilis
TAGTTTGTGAATCACTCATCGAGATATTAAGCTTGAGAATATCTTATTAGATGATAACCTTAATGTAAAAATTATAGACTTTGGATTTTCAACACGAATACCAAATGATAGAAAGGTCAAACTTTTTCTCGGCATCATATTGAAAAATCTTCCCTAATAATTCTTTTACTTCTCTTGATAAATGGTCACCTAAATATCACTCTCAACTTCATATCCTTGTATATAATTCTTTATCTGTAGCTCCTCTGTA
>NZ_JAJBJC010000553.1 GCF_021811825.1 Candidatus Anadelfobacter sociabilis
AGTGGTGCTATGACAGAAGCGGGGCAAAACAAAATGATCATTTGTTTTGCAAAGCGGATGGCGCACCTGTGAAGGTGGGTAGGAGGTTACTAAACTAGAACAGAGTTTTTTTGTGGTTTGAAGGTAGTATTCTGCCATTAGACCACCTTCTTGCAGAAGTTTCTTTATTCTTTTGGCTTCTTCTTCCTCTCTCTTCTTTCTTTTTGCTACAAACTCTTCTAGTGCCAATTCTGATGGGTCTTTACATTCT
>NZ_JAJBJC010000554.1 GCF_021811825.1 Candidatus Anadelfobacter sociabilis
CTCTTTAGAGCTTTGATTCATAGAATTGATTATTATTTAAATGTAAAAACAGCAAATAACATCATGATACATACAACCTTATCATGGGTGATATTATGAAATAATGTTTTAAAATCATCAGTGATGCTAAGAGAAGTGATAGAGGTTTTTTCCTCAAATTTTTATGATAAAAATTATAGCTTTTTAGATATGACATTTGGTGCTGGCGGGCATAGTGAAGCTATATTGATGGCTTACAATAAAAGCAGAG
>NZ_JAJBJC010000555.1 GCF_021811825.1 Candidatus Anadelfobacter sociabilis
GCATTAAATACAATCTTCTAATGGGATGATATTAATTAGAAGAGAAATTGAGGATATCATTTATGAAAAACCGAAAAAGTCAGGTGTAGTGCTATTTTTATCTACAACTACTACACCATTCTAGCATTATTAGCAGCTCTTCTTAAAGCACCATCTACACTTAATCCATTTAAAAATTATCAAAAAGCTAAAGATAGGAGAAATTGGGTTTTAAAGCGTATGCAAGAAGAAAATTTTATCTCTCAAAAAG
>NZ_JAJBJC010000556.1 GCF_021811825.1 Candidatus Anadelfobacter sociabilis
TATGAAGCAATAGATAGAAACGGTTGGACTTTGAGATTTAAATCAAGCTGATCTTCTAAAAATTGCTTTAGATTATCGTTTGGCTTTTAAACTAAGCTTCTATTCATGTTTTAGAGGTGCTGCGGTAGATAAGTAAAGAGATGCTAATGATGTTAAATGAGAGAAAGTATCCAATAAAAGAAGAGAAATTTAAAGAGCTAATATATCCGTTTTTAAAAGAGACAAAGCAAAAGATGGGGAGGCCAACTA
>NZ_JAJBJC010000557.1 GCF_021811825.1 Candidatus Anadelfobacter sociabilis
CAGTAATATTCCTTACATAAGTGACATTTTTGTATAAATAACGTAGCGTACGGAATAATATATCAAAAGTAACTGCAGATCTCATATTGCCTATATGGGGTCTGCTATAAACAGTAGGACCGCAAGCGACTGCATACATAGATAAAATGATTAATATGATTCACACTATGATAAGCAAGGATTATGCTTATATAGCAAAGAATAATGTTTTATTTTCAACACGTAAAATTTCTGATTACGGAATATTAT
>NZ_JAJBJC010000558.1 GCF_021811825.1 Candidatus Anadelfobacter sociabilis
CATAAGGTAGTTTTTGCGGTGGTCGTCCTGAATCTATTTTGATATTCATCTCCTTACGGATATGCCTAAACACCTCTCTTAAATAATTATAATCTGGTCGTTCTTTTTTGAGTAATTTAGAGAATTGTCAAATAAGAATCACCAAAGGAAAAGGGGGGGAAAGATCGAGTAGTTCCGTTTCCAAAAGTATTTATGGAAGTGTTAGCTGTGCATATGGACGGGGCAAAAAAGAAAAAAGCTACATATTTA
>NZ_JAJBJC010000559.1 GCF_021811825.1 Candidatus Anadelfobacter sociabilis
GCCTTGTATGAGGGATATTCTATGTGTAATGATGCCATCCCCTGAAGAAGATAAATTCCATCCTTATTTAATTTTCGCAAATCGTCCTTCGTGGTGTATAGAGGATATGAATAGTGATTATAGCAAATTATTATCAGCTTTATAACTAGTGATTCGATCATCTAAAATTTCTATATAAGCGTTTCTAGCGCATTCAATTACATCGAGACCTTTAGAGTATTTAGATACTGCAAGAATATGTGCGACCCT
>NZ_JAJBJC010000560.1 GCF_021811825.1 Candidatus Anadelfobacter sociabilis
GGCACAGTCAAGTTAAGTATTGAGATTTAGAGGAGAGTTGAATAAAGTGTCTAAAAATAATAAGATAAAAAGAGCAGATATACAAAAGACATAAGTGCACTGGTGAGATTATAAAATATACAGCGCTTTATTTCCTTTTCGTATGAAAGGAGTTCTGGTTCTGACCAGTAGAATTTTGATCAAGTGCATCGATCTCTAGGCTTGTATGAACGCTTTTTGTAGATATTTGTAGCAATAGTTGAGCTAAAT
>NZ_JAJBJC010000561.1 GCF_021811825.1 Candidatus Anadelfobacter sociabilis
AAGAATTAGAGATTTTGCAAGCTATGAAATGCTGACGCAAATTGATGTAGAACTTGTTAACAAAGCTATGCTTTCTCTGGGGATTGATGAACTGGGACTTGATCTATCAGATTATAAGTATATGCGCAACATAATATGAATAATTGCCATGTTATGGGCTTATTGAATACTTAGAGAAAAATTTATTAAATCCATAAGTTAAAAAGATGTCACTAATACTTGAGTCATACTTATAAAGCTTTTGATACA
>NZ_JAJBJC010000562.1 GCF_021811825.1 Candidatus Anadelfobacter sociabilis
TGGCTATCGTGTCAAATAGCTGTATAATCCTGTATCTAAAAAGTAGATTTTAGGTGTTTTTATAATACGTTAACGTTATTGTAATACACCCCAATTCGGGATTAAATAGTAGATAAGGTATTGAAGAAGGAGATGCATTGTATCCAGTAGAATTTAAAAAAACAGCAACACCAAGTAGAATAGCTTCTAAGCATTTTCATACACTTCAAAATCTTGGCAAAAGTGGGACTAGGTGCAGTTCTTTGTTTA
>NZ_JAJBJC010000563.1 GCF_021811825.1 Candidatus Anadelfobacter sociabilis
ACTTAGCTTACACTTTTAAAATCTAAAATTCTGCTATTTAAAATTAAAATTTTCTAAAAAGTTAATTTAATAAGTAAGTTTTTTATATTAGTATTGCTGATAATAATTAAGAATCTCATAATTGAATATAGTTTGAATCCATTGGATAGATCATCTATTATTAAACAAGAGACTTTTCAAGATAATATTAAATATAAGCCTGAAGAAAGTACATATTCTTTCATATCACAAACAAATAAAATATGCCCA
>NZ_JAJBJC010000564.1 GCF_021811825.1 Candidatus Anadelfobacter sociabilis
TATTCAAAAGTCTTACACCAGTTTTACCTTTTTGCATTGGGCATAGTACTTGTATGTCTTTTATAGGGTAATACTTCAATTTTTGTGGTATATGTGTTTGTACGAGGTTCCTTATTGTTATAGCAATAGATAAAGAAGAACAAGAGCTTGTTGTAGATTTTGATGGTAGAGCAATAAAATATGATTTCGCGGATTTAGATGAACTTGTCTTAGCATATGCTTCAACAATACATAAAGCTCAAGGCTCAG
>NZ_JAJBJC010000565.1 GCF_021811825.1 Candidatus Anadelfobacter sociabilis
GTGCTATATTTATGTTCTTTACTGAATCACAAACTATCGTGTAGATTTGATGCGCAAAACCCGCCAGATTCGATACTTCATTTTTTTGAAAGATGTTATGATTCTTGCCCTTACCTGCTTTGGGGGGGCCACAAGTGCATTTAACGATGTTTCTGGAAAGGTTTGTAAAGAAAAGAAACTATTTAACCGAGGCCGAGTTGCTTGAATTGCAAGCACTTTGCCAGATTCTACCGGGTCCTACTTCTACCC
>NZ_JAJBJC010000566.1 GCF_021811825.1 Candidatus Anadelfobacter sociabilis
TTCTAAAGAAAATTCAGTAGAGAAGAAATTATCTATGACAGTAAAAAGTGGAAAGCTTGTTAATGAAGAAATAGTAAATCAATTAGTTGAACATCGTATTAAAGAAGAGGACTGTCGTTATGGGTTTTTGTTTAAGTAGATGAGAATTTTCTGTCTTATTATTGTTTATAGTAGAATATGGATCTTGTGCATGTGCAATACCATGACTTAACATATAATGTGCTATCAAAATCACTCCAGCAGAAATAT
>NZ_JAJBJC010000567.1 GCF_021811825.1 Candidatus Anadelfobacter sociabilis
TATATTGATAGCACAAAATTGTTATAATAGCTATATTTATGATTGTACAAACTATGTTTTTACACTTTTAATATTTTATATGATCCCTTTTCCACACATCAATCCTATTGCTATCTCTATAGGGAGTTGGATATCGAATGGAAATAGTATAACTATTAGTTGCTACAGATATCACATTATTTTTCTCTAAAAAAAGACTCACAGCATTTTAACATAAATTATGACGCAGATCAAAGAATTTAAGATACC
>NZ_JAJBJC010000568.1 GCF_021811825.1 Candidatus Anadelfobacter sociabilis
ACCAACTCTGACACTATCAGTGTGCATACTCCGCTAACCTTCGCATCTTATGCGCAGTGTTGGTACCTCACGTGCTTTGATAACGCATTGCGACCTCCATTAGCATTCATTCCAGATATTTCAGAGCATTTTTATCCATAGGAATAGTAAGAGACATTTTTAGATATCCTTTGGTGGCTGCAATAGGCGCTCCACCAGTGACAGTCGCATTTGTGGAGTCCATTTTTGGGTATGTTAGGCTGGTATTAA
>NZ_JAJBJC010000569.1 GCF_021811825.1 Candidatus Anadelfobacter sociabilis
TATTTATTCTATTATCGATTTCTTGTCATATTTTTTATCTAGTGAATAAATATATTATCTAAATAAGGTTATGAGCTTTGAAAGAGAAGTGAGAGTTATGAGAGACGATGAGGTGGTCGTGGAGTGTATTCTATATATTTTAAGCAATAATTAAAAATAAAATGGGCAGGTTCATATTCTAGCGATCTTAGAGAAAGGGTAATCGAATGTTTAGGAGCTGATAAAGATATATAAGATGTATGGGAATTA
>NZ_JAJBJC010000570.1 GCF_021811825.1 Candidatus Anadelfobacter sociabilis
CGACCTTCGATATCGAAAAAATGCTTCACTCTTTCTAAAACTTGAATAGCAAAATTAGGTTTGCATCTATCTAATTCGTCTATAAATATTACTAATTTTTTAGTATCTCGCTCCTTTTTGGATTTGCTATTGATAAGGAGCAATTGCAGCGTATAATAGAACATTTTTATGGTAAGATAAATTCAGATAAATATCTGCAAAAATTTTTTTCTTTTCAATTGAAGTTACCATACAACTCTCCAGAATTT
>NZ_JAJBJC010000571.1 GCF_021811825.1 Candidatus Anadelfobacter sociabilis
CACTTAAGCTTCATATTCATTACCCAATTCTCATTCTGCTTAGTACATAAAACTTTATGTATTCTTCTCTTTGGATTTTGTACTGCAGCTGATACAGAATGTCTTCCATATATCCAATATTCTCTGCTGCGATTTCCATAATATATACTATTCCTATGCAGCTTTTAGCGTATTTTGTGGCTTTGAAGAATGGATATGATGTTGATAAGCCGCGTCATCTAGCAAAATCTGTAACGGTTGAATAAATT
>NZ_JAJBJC010000572.1 GCF_021811825.1 Candidatus Anadelfobacter sociabilis
AATATTCTTAGTTAGTTAGATTTAATTTTTTACATACGCGATAAAACGCTGATTTTAGATAATCAATACACCTAAAAGGTAACGGAACTGTAATATAAAGGTTGCATTCTTATACGTATTTAACAGAAATCTCCCATATACAAGCCATTTAGCAGAATCAACTATTGAGAGCCTTATTAATCAAAGATGTAAAGGTCAGCAACATATGCGTTGGAGTAGAATTGGTTTGCACTACTTATTACAAATTC
>NZ_JAJBJC010000573.1 GCF_021811825.1 Candidatus Anadelfobacter sociabilis
TGGAGAGGGTATGAAAATCTTAAAGAAAGTATCGAAATGTTATGTTTATTTACTCCTCAAATTTGTGGGTAAAAGTGAGATCTAAACCCGATTGAGAAATTTTGGGCCAATATGAAACGATGGATTAGATATAGCAGCCTTTGATAAATATAAAATTTTAAATGCTATCACACTTTTTAGAGCAATCAGTTTTTCTAATCTCTCTTTTGTAGCTAAACGGGCATTTTCTATTTTGCAGCCAGATTTCA
>NZ_JAJBJC010000574.1 GCF_021811825.1 Candidatus Anadelfobacter sociabilis
TGTTATTTATAAGCCAGAGAGTATAATAAAAAAACGAAAGAGGAATGTATTAGTAAATAAGCATTGTGCAAGTTCTGCGCTATCAGATGGTCAAGAATATATGAAGAAATCGACATTGATAGCAGCATGATTTAGCATTTAATATTCTTTGTGTATCTCTATAACTATGCTCTACTCCTATTTCACATTGTAATTTACTTAAATCTGGATGAATCGCTGTCTTTAATAATGACTTTACGCTAGGTGTG
>NZ_JAJBJC010000575.1 GCF_021811825.1 Candidatus Anadelfobacter sociabilis
AGCTTCTATTACAAATAATCCTCCTATAATTATAAGAATTAATTCATGCCTTGTTATAACACTTAAAAGACCAATAATAGCTCCCAATGAAAGGCTACCAATATCACCCATGAAAATCCTAGCTGGAGTGAGAGTAAAATAGTAATTAGGTTTTGGATAATAGCGATTTTTTTAGCTCTAATAGGATTAGCAACCCTAAAATTGCGCTAACTTCATGTATATTATTTTAATTAGCCTTTTTTATCTAT
>NZ_JAJBJC010000576.1 GCF_021811825.1 Candidatus Anadelfobacter sociabilis
CTACTGCTTCCACATCTGCATTTACCCAATTTGAGTCAACAAAAAAGCTTTGAATAATTTTTAAATTCCGCATAAATACCGAGTTCATTATAGCATTTTCAAAATTACTTGAGATAATTATGCAATTTTTAAATTCAAATTTTTCTAATTCATCCTTTAAGCAATCAGTATTAGAATCAGCAAATTTCAGCGGTAGCAATTTTTCTAGTACTACTTTCCAAGGAGTGGAGATGACTAATATAATATTA
>NZ_JAJBJC010000577.1 GCF_021811825.1 Candidatus Anadelfobacter sociabilis
TACTTTTAGTATACCCTTTCCCGAATTTTACTGTTAATTCCTCTGCTAACTGAGATATTATATGTTTACCATAATTCCCTCTATCTCCTTTTAAAATCTCATCCTCAATTCTCTTTCCTATTGTCCATATATATTAATATGCCGCCAGGCTACCGGAGATACTTTCTTTAATTGTTCAATTCGGCCCAGTGTGTGGGTAGCTGTAGAAACGGCAAACTGAGATTTACAAGATAGGATAAAAGAAGGCT
>NZ_JAJBJC010000578.1 GCF_021811825.1 Candidatus Anadelfobacter sociabilis
CGTATTATAAAAACACCTAAAATCTACTTTTTAGATACAGGATTATACAGCTATTTGACACGATAGCCATCTCCAGAATCGCTAGAATCCGGGGCAATATCTGGTATAATTCTTGAAACACATCTTTTTAGAAATTTTAAACATTCCATAATGGAATAGCATTGACCTCTTGTGATAGTGGGATATCGCTATCACTTAAACAAAGAACTGCACCTAGTCCCACTTTTGCCAAGATTTTGAAGTGTATG
>NZ_JAJBJC010000579.1 GCF_021811825.1 Candidatus Anadelfobacter sociabilis
CAGTTTTTCTAATCTCTCTTTTGTAGCTAAACGGGCATTTTCTATTTTGCAGCCAGATTTCAAGACTCTAAAATATTCTTCAATTTTCCATCTTAATTTATACCAACCTATTTTCTCGATCGCATCTCAAAAGCTTATACAAAACATAAAATGGGGTTAATGCTGCATAGTACTTTAATTCTCTCAATGGAAGGACTGCCTTTAGGGCTATCTTCTCAGCAATGTTGGTCTCGCGCTCTGCGTGAAGA
>NZ_JAJBJC010000580.1 GCF_021811825.1 Candidatus Anadelfobacter sociabilis
CTGTTAAATCAGATTAAATTAGCATTGCTAGTAAAAACATGCTAAATTTGTGGATATTATGTATAAAACTAACTGAGTATTTAAAATGACTACTTTAAACTTTAAAATCATCAATCATACTTCACCTTGAAAGCCTGCAATTTGAATATGCTCTTTCTCTGCTTCAAGTTCTTCTGATAAAAATGTAAGTCCTAAAGGTTTGCGCAGTATCTCTTCGCGTAATTTTACAGCCGCCTTATATTCAGGTG
>NZ_JAJBJC010000581.1 GCF_021811825.1 Candidatus Anadelfobacter sociabilis
TGAATTTTTAAAATCCTCCTGGAGTAAATATACAAAAACATGCCCTATATTCTGTAAGTCTTTAGTTTTTAAAAAATTCTTATACGAGAAGTCATAATAATATTTTTGTCTGTTTTCTGCATTATGTTATCCTTTTGTAGCTTTTTTATTTTTTTATTTGATTGTCTTGTTTGACTGGTTGTTGGTTGAATTTTAGTATGGGACTGTCGTTCTAATATCTTTTTACATTTCTCAAAATGCTCTACTGT
>NZ_JAJBJC010000582.1 GCF_021811825.1 Candidatus Anadelfobacter sociabilis
CTTGGTAACAAGCATCTTCATGGGTCATGCCAAGCTCTTCTATTGCTTCACACTTTCTAGATATCTCTCTACAAAAACATATCAGATCTCTTGGTGTAGCGTCATGAGAGAGTAAAAATTCTAGACCCGTTGATGAATAGTGAAACAGAATATTTAATTAATATAATTAAAAATGCTTTGTGCCATCTGTTAGTAGAAGATTTATCATCTGTTCATCATGTTATCAGCTTTACGCATGAATATTTTTG
>NZ_JAJBJC010000583.1 GCF_021811825.1 Candidatus Anadelfobacter sociabilis
TAAAATGAAGGGGTTTTGGGGTTTTGGGGTTGTTTCTTTGAAGGATTTTGTTGTTGCTTATTTTTCTTTCCTTTCTTTCCTTTCTTTCCTTCACTTGATTCTGTAGCAGTTTCTACTTTCTTTTCCTACTTCGAGCTAATATCAGGATTAAAAGAAGAAGAGTTAGCAGAGCTTTTGAACAATGATTTGAAATTGAGAATGTACTTAGTTGGATTCAATATAACAGCAGCTGATATTTTTGCATATGC
>NZ_JAJBJC010000584.1 GCF_021811825.1 Candidatus Anadelfobacter sociabilis
TGAAAGTGTGAATGGGATCAATGCTGCAAAAAACAAGTATTATAGTGGCTTAACTACCTTATCAATAAAACAAAATATTATTTCCATTATAAATTCAAGTAAGAATTTAGATTCATATATTGAACCTTGACTTTCTAGTTTGCTTTGATCACTTCCTTTATTTACATCTTGTGGTTCGGATGCGATTTTCATTATCTCTTTGTTATATGAAATAATTTTATCTAAATTCTTTCCCTCACTTAGTGCTC
>NZ_JAJBJC010000585.1 GCF_021811825.1 Candidatus Anadelfobacter sociabilis
CCTCTAAATGAAGTATTGTTTTCTATTGAAAAAATTGGTATACTCATAGATCAAGAATTGCTACAAAATACACAGTTAAGTTATATAAAAAAAATAAATAGATTAGAGGAAGAGATTTATGATATAGTGAAAGTTGTTTTTGATTATGGAGTTTTGATAAAAGTTGATGAAATAAATTTTTATATGAACTTACTATTTGCAAAGATTCTTGATATTCAATGATTTCATCGTTGCAGTTTATATTATGT
>NZ_JAJBJC010000586.1 GCF_021811825.1 Candidatus Anadelfobacter sociabilis
TTTCTTTTTTAACCATTTATCATTAATGGTGTAACTAATATCATAAGGATTTTTTATAAGTGCAAATATTTCTGAGCACTCAACAATATCATCTTTAATACCAAATTTTAGCCCACCTTTAATTGCAATGCACAAAGATAATACCATCAATCTAATAGACACATCTTTATCTTTTCATAAAAAGAAAGATGTAGTAAAATACCACAACTGATTTTAATTGAATCATGTGGGTAATGCAAGATGTATAA
>NZ_JAJBJC010000587.1 GCF_021811825.1 Candidatus Anadelfobacter sociabilis
GCTGACTATCTTTAAATATTTCAATTTTATTTTGTTGAAAATATATCCTAACCTGTTCCATCAATAATTCCTTTGATGGATAACGTGGTAATATCTCCTTCATCAGATATTCTATAAACTGTTTTGCTCATATTCAACTTCTACCTTTTTTAAGCTTATAAAAAAATCATTTGATTTTCGTTCTCCTAAATTTTTTTTACTTTGATCAGCTAAAGATTTTGCTATACTCTTACTAATTCCGATGCTTG
>NZ_JAJBJC010000588.1 GCF_021811825.1 Candidatus Anadelfobacter sociabilis
TAATATTTTTTAATCTTTTGCTTCGCTTGGAGCTGTACGCCATAATCTGTTAGCTTCTTGTAGCCAATTACACTACCATGTTGTCCAGGAGGATAATTTTTTGTTAAAAAAGCATCCTTTCCCCCCCCAAAGATCAACTCCCAATCTCCTAGAAGTAAGATATTTACGACTATTCCTTCTTGTCATAATAAAATATAATAAAACAAAGTAAATTCGATCAAAACCCAGCACGCATCATACAATATAAC
>NZ_JAJBJC010000589.1 GCF_021811825.1 Candidatus Anadelfobacter sociabilis
AAGCGTGTTTCTAAGTGTTGCGTATTTTAGGCAAGAGAGATAGCATAGCACACTCAATACAACTGGAATATCCTTATCCCTAGCGACTTGTGTTTCTATTTTTTTGCCAAAAATTAATTCTATAGCACTTATTCATAATGAAATAAAAATTTCAAAAGGTTAGAAAATAATTGGGAATAAATTTAAATAATAATTTAGCTAAATTTTTATATAATTTACACATGTTGATAAATAGTTTTGTATACATA
>NZ_JAJBJC010000590.1 GCF_021811825.1 Candidatus Anadelfobacter sociabilis
TGAATTGGTTTACTTTGAGAAGGTAGTATTCTGGATATATGTCGGAGATGCTATTTTTACTGTATTGTTGTTTTTGTATAGTACTTAGTTGTAGTTCATCGTGTTTATTCATACCTATGAAGTTTGTCGAACATCGAAATGCCCAGTACACCTGGAACACAAACTACACGAAAAACAACGTTAGTTGCGTCAGGTGTACGACCTATTCTTCGGCTTAGCCGTAATGTTTATCCTCACATCTCATCATC
>NZ_JAJBJC010000591.1 GCF_021811825.1 Candidatus Anadelfobacter sociabilis
TCTGTGGAGTTGTATATGATAGATGGCAAGGTTTTGATGGACAGAGAACGTTTTGTTTAGATAACAAAAGACAAAATATTTTTCAAACAATAAAAGAAGAGATAGAGAAGGATAATTTTTTCATAAAGAGCAAGTTGATCTGGATAAATAATATCGCAATTAACATTAGGATTTGCACCATATTTTGTTAAACACTCTGCTAACATTTTCTTTAGAAAATTTTTTTCTTCCTCTCTATCAACTATTTT
>NZ_JAJBJC010000592.1 GCF_021811825.1 Candidatus Anadelfobacter sociabilis
TTATGGTGCAACCTTGATATTACAGCCTTGGTGAATCTTGCTGCTATACTTGTTTTGCAAAAAAACAAATTGTAGATTTTAAACTCATTATCTACATTTTATACAAATCAACTTTAAAAATACAAAGATTGAGAGAGTTTTTCGTCGAGCAAAATGAAGTTTATATTCCATTTATAAAAATGTAGAAAGGTCTTGTTCTTTCAAGTAGTTTTAAGAGTGAATTTTCCTAGTTTTGGGATGAATTTGAG
>NZ_JAJBJC010000593.1 GCF_021811825.1 Candidatus Anadelfobacter sociabilis
TAGTGCTTCAGAAGAGCCAATAGCTGAGATTAATAGTGAAGTTTTGTACTATAAAATAAAAAAATACCATAATTGCGTGTATTATGCGCGTAATAATAATCTTCAAAACATAAAAGAAGAGCTAAATGTTCTTCATCAATATTTGTTATAATTGCAAGCTCTGGTTTTAATAGTAAAAAACTACCATCTGACTCATCACTTTCTACAACACACCATGTCTTTTCTTTCTTTTGCGGTAAATTCCTTAT
>NZ_JAJBJC010000594.1 GCF_021811825.1 Candidatus Anadelfobacter sociabilis
TAATACCTCAACGAAGACTTTGACATATATACTTGGTGGTGTGTTAGGTATTGTGGTTTTTTATTGTAATAAAAAGATCTATGAATCACTATTTATCACTTCATTCTTGTACTATATTCCATTTCTTTCAGCTTAGTTTGTAGAAATAGTGTCAAGATATAAAGATGATTATATTCTCTATCTTTTCCAGCTATATGTTCTTGATGATACAAATTGTAGTCAACAAATATAAAATCTCTGCTGTCTTT
>NZ_JAJBJC010000595.1 GCF_021811825.1 Candidatus Anadelfobacter sociabilis
TGCCAATGCATGCCTCCATCTTCTCTCAACTCTCGTCTCTTATTGTTTTAAATCATCAAAACCTTCATTATCCTATAGCACAGTTTATCTTAATCCCAAATTGGGGTTCTATCTCTTTTGGTGCGTATTAAAAACTCAAACAACTTGCTTGATTCATCAAAGTTGTATAGTCGTTAGTTTTAAAGGCTCCCTGATCAGAAAAAATATACTCCTTACAAGAGAGTGCCTAGATTCCGTACGATTTAGTT
>NZ_JAJBJC010000596.1 GCF_021811825.1 Candidatus Anadelfobacter sociabilis
ATTTCCGATAGTTTGGAAGTATAATGTTTTGATTATCACAATAAGCTATTAATTCTCTCACAGTATTGCATGGCTTAGGATAGAGTTTAATTATTTCTATGTATTGCTTTTATTTTGTTCTGATTTTTTCAGATTAAATTTGATAATGTTAAAAATGATGTTCGTTATATAGCAAAAAAACACTTCAATAATAGGCAAGTGATATATCGTAATATTAATAGAGCGCGAACATTTTATCAAAAAAATAT
>NZ_JAJBJC010000597.1 GCF_021811825.1 Candidatus Anadelfobacter sociabilis
TTTGCTACGAATCCCATATTCCCATATAGATGATCATAGATGTTAGATAACACAGATCATTTATACATATCAATTTATGGTATAATACTAAATGGTAAGATTAGAAAAAATAAAAAAACAGATGGAGTGAAAATACTGGTAATGAATGCAACAAAAATGAAAATCTATCAGAACAAAGTAAGAAGCAAGAATTGAAAAATAGTATTTTTAGTAAAATGTTTAGATCAAAGAAAATAATAGAAGATAGT
>NZ_JAJBJC010000598.1 GCF_021811825.1 Candidatus Anadelfobacter sociabilis
CTTATTTTGCTGATTAGAAGGTTGATGTTTATCAAAAAATTCTAAAATTTTGATGTGATTAATTATCATATCAAAAACTGTCAGAGTTTTTTCTAATTGTAATTTTTCTTTTTCAGTCTTTTTTGGAGTATTTTGCGCGCTTTATCATATTTGGAAGGCGATTTTTTAAGCTTTCTAGATCTGATAAAATCATCTCGAGTTGAATAGTTTCTACATCACTTAATGGATCAACAATACCACTTATATGT
>NZ_JAJBJC010000599.1 GCF_021811825.1 Candidatus Anadelfobacter sociabilis
GTGTAATGACCAAGAAGCGCTAAGAATAAATTAGCTTCATCACCATTTATTTTTTGATAAGTATATGAATTGATAATAAGTCTCATTAAATTGAATAAGTATTGAGGTTTGATAAGATATTGAGTATGGAATGATAAATTTATTGTATCAAATTTTATGACAGAAAGCATAGAATCTCAAAAAAGTCCCAAAAATTTAAATACTCATAATTATAATTATGAAAGATTTAAGAAAACTTTAAAAAATTT
>NZ_JAJBJC010000600.1 GCF_021811825.1 Candidatus Anadelfobacter sociabilis
TGAGTATCTAATTGCGATAGATTTTCGTGAATATGGCAACCCATTATTACCTCTACTTGATAAGCCGCTTGTATACTGCGTAGCTTTTGCACTTTTTTCTGGTCAAAGGATTGTTCATTATTTTGGTAAAAATTGCAAAATTTCCTAGAACGGTCAATGCCCCAAACGCATGTATTTCCAATCTTTATTATTTTCGCTAAAATAGTGAGAGCCAGCTTGAAAAAATTCTACAAAAAACTTTGGCATTT
>NZ_JAJBJC010000601.1 GCF_021811825.1 Candidatus Anadelfobacter sociabilis
CATATTTGGAATCATAAAATCAATACGATCAAGATGTAGGAAAACATCACGCTGCTGAGGTTCAATATGAAAGCGCAAAACAAGAGAAAAATAAAGCTGAAGAAGAGCTGAAATCAATAAAGGATTTAGCTTTACTTGTATTTATTTGATTTTTTGCGTCTGTATAGTTTTTTTCTGCGATTATAAAGACATCATTCTTTGATTTAAAATCCTCCAGTGTCTTGAGAAAAGTATTAAAATTGTCTTGT
>NZ_JAJBJC010000602.1 GCF_021811825.1 Candidatus Anadelfobacter sociabilis
CACATGCAAAGCTATGTATGACTTCTAGTGGCTGTTTATGATAATTGCTTAAAATTTCTAATGATAATTTATTCAAATCTTTATAGTTAATTTCATGTCCTATTACAGATATTCTTGAAGAAACGCGTGGTATCAAAGCTGGTATAGTAACAGATATTAGAGCTGCATGTTATTCTGTTATGAGAGCGATAGAATTTGCTAAGCAATCGTATAATGGTAAAATTGGCCGCATTTATATAGGAATACCT
>NZ_JAJBJC010000603.1 GCF_021811825.1 Candidatus Anadelfobacter sociabilis
AAATACACTCTAACTCATATTTTATATTTGCTGCTAAAAGTGAGGATTCAAATCAGGAGAATATGGCGGTAGGAAAATTAGCTTGCAACCTACAGATTCTATTAACTCTCTAGTCTTTTGAGATCGAGAAAATAGGTTGGTATAAATTAAGATGGAAAATTGAAGAATATTTTAGAGTCTTGAAATCTGGCTGCAAAATAGAAAATGCCCGTTTAGCTACAAAAGAGAGATTAGAAAAACTGATTGCT
>NZ_JAJBJC010000604.1 GCF_021811825.1 Candidatus Anadelfobacter sociabilis
CATTTTTGGATGAATGCTTGCTTGAAATGTCTATAATATTATAATTGAGATTGGTATTTCTTTATTTTCTTCATTAATAAAAGATTATCTTTATGTATAATTACAACAATATTGATATTTTCAATCAATTATTTTTACCATCATTTCTTTTAAAATTTTGATAATTAATATTATTTTGTTGTTCTATGTTTTTATTTGGTGCTTTAGGAGGTAATTCGTGTATTAACATATTGTGTTGATTTCTATTA
>NZ_JAJBJC010000605.1 GCF_021811825.1 Candidatus Anadelfobacter sociabilis
ATGCATGCTTTAGTCTATCTATACTAATTCCATTGGTGCTTTTGCTGATGCCATACAGGCCTAAATTTGTTGCGTGTGCTGTTATTGCTGCATTAAGAATCGGCAATTGTAGAGGTGCTTGAGGCATGAATCCTTCTATTGGCTGAAAGGCTTTCAAATCATTTGCTCCTCTTTGCAATTTCGTAAGCAAATTCTCTATCCTTATTGGTTCGGAATGTGAGTCTACTAAATTTTGCAATTCTAACAA
>NZ_JAJBJC010000606.1 GCF_021811825.1 Candidatus Anadelfobacter sociabilis
CTTTCTGTGCTCAATATTGTTCTCATTGCAAACACGCTCAAATATATGAATAAAGGCATTTTTATGATGATCATGATTCGTAAACTGAATACCATTATCAGTAAGAACTTTATGTATCTTATAAGGTTACGCAAGAACTCTGCAGCAATCATCTTGGTCTGGTTTTGATGTAGCTCTGCATATGCAAATTTGGATGTCCTATCAATGGCTACATACAAATATAACTTACCTTCAGCTGTTCTTACTT
>NZ_JAJBJC010000607.1 GCF_021811825.1 Candidatus Anadelfobacter sociabilis
TTTTACCGTGTTTATTAGTATAATAAGATTTTGATATGGGGTTTTGATGAAAATATCTGAAATTGGGAGTGTGATTAAGCGTCAATTTGCAGATTTTATGGAATTCGACAACGAAGAATTAAAGCAATCAACAAAAAAATATCAACATTCAACAAATTGTATAAAAGCATCGATACTCACTCATGTATACAAATACCTCATTTCACAAAAATCAATTAAGATTGCGTAATAAAATTCACCAATCGAT
>NZ_JAJBJC010000608.1 GCF_021811825.1 Candidatus Anadelfobacter sociabilis
GTGTTTTGTGATAGAGATGAAAGAACATTATTACATCTAGCAGTGATGTATAATAATATAGAAGCTACAGAAGCTCTGAATTAATTATTGTCCAAATCTTCCATCGGACCTGTAATATAGAGGTTGCATTCTTATACGTATTTAACAGACAGATCCCATTATCTTTTTCATACAATGAAGATTCCAATCATTTCCAGAAAAATAAGAACGAATTTGTAATAAGTAGTGCAAACCAATTCTACTCCAA
>NZ_JAJBJC010000609.1 GCF_021811825.1 Candidatus Anadelfobacter sociabilis
GCACATGGACATAACAAAAACGTTATTGAAACAGTAAAGCAAATTTCAAAGATAAAGAAAAATGTTGGATTAATAGCGGGAAATATAGTTACTGTAGAGGCTGCTAAGGCTTTGGTAGAGGGGGGGGGCTGATGGTATAAAAGTTGGTATAGGACCTGGATCAATTTGCACAACACGTATTGTAGCTGGAGTGGGTATACCACAATTTACTGCAATAATGCAGATAGCAGAATTTACACATAAAAAT
>NZ_JAJBJC010000610.1 GCF_021811825.1 Candidatus Anadelfobacter sociabilis
TTGTTAGAATTGCAAAATTTAGTAGACTCACATTCCGAACCAATAAGGATAGAGAATTTGCTTACGAAATTGCAAAGAGGAGCAAATGATTTGAAAGCCTTTCAGCCAATAGAAGGATTCATGCCTCTCGCACTGAACAAGAAATAACTTGAGTACCAAACACGGTAAATTGATCGGACATATGTGTGTATACGCCTAGACTTTTAATTAATGCACCGAAATCTCTCAGATAAAATGAACCCAAAAG
>NZ_JAJBJC010000611.1 GCF_021811825.1 Candidatus Anadelfobacter sociabilis
TTCTATTATCTTTTTATCTTCTTTCGACTCACATACTATTTGTATTGTATATTTCTCGTAGTTCATGATGATATTGTTTTTCGTTATTGCTATGTCAGCATAGCACTTTTATTTCATATCGCAACCTTTATATTACAGTTCCTATTCTGTCTATATCACTATGATAAAGAAGTCCTGAATAAGACAATCAGTATGTGTCTTGACGATAGATGTTCAATATGATAGAATGCGCAGAAACTCCACAACG
>NZ_JAJBJC010000612.1 GCF_021811825.1 Candidatus Anadelfobacter sociabilis
TAATATTTTTTAATCTTTTGCTTCGCTTGGAGCTGTACGCCATAATCTGTTAGCTTCTTGTAGCCAATTACACTACCATGTTGTCCAGGAGGATAATTTTTTGTTAAAAAAGCATCCTTTCCCCCCCAAAGATCAACTCCCAATCTCCTAGAAGTAAGATATTTACGACTATTCCTTCTTGTCATAATAAAATATAATAAAACAAAGTAAATTCGATCAAAACCCAGCACGCATCATACAATATAAC
>NZ_JAJBJC010000613.1 GCF_021811825.1 Candidatus Anadelfobacter sociabilis
TGGTGTGTTCAGATATTATAAAGGAGATTTATCATAAGATACATCATGCGGATCATTTTATTCATGATCTCGGAAAAGTGAGAGCGATGACCACATTGTGTTTTTATACAATAGTTTTATTTTTTGTTTTTATCTTGAAATTCTGCTATATAATCCTTTGTGTTATTGTTCCACTCTTGTTGTATTTCATGTAATATATTTCGCATATCTATACTACCGTAAGAGTAATATTTTATAAGTGATATGC
>NZ_JAJBJC010000614.1 GCF_021811825.1 Candidatus Anadelfobacter sociabilis
CTATTTGTTCCAATTCCTCTTCAAATTTCTTCAATAGAAATGGTAATTCATTTGGAGTGGTATTATTTCTTCTAGCTATACTTTTTAGTAAAGAAAGTCTTTGCTCTACCTCTTCTAGTTCACAATTCTCAAATATTACTAAACCCTAAAAAACATACAGATATTATAGATAATTATGCAAAATTACATAATCAAGTCACTGTTATGAAAAAAGCTTTTTCGAAGTGGAAATTATACGAAAAAGAGG
>NZ_JAJBJC010000615.1 GCF_021811825.1 Candidatus Anadelfobacter sociabilis
TTTTAAAGATGAGAATTTATTCAATAACTTCTTGCTTATTGCTTCTGTATCCTTTTGCTTGAGTACAGAAAAAAGCAATATTTCTAATGTTTCACTATCAGAGAGCATCCCTAGTGGTGATTTTTGATGATATTGTTTTTTTGTTCCTCGATGTTTTGTTTTACATTGTTGAGGTCTAGTTCTCTGTCACCTACTCCGTATTCTCCAGCTAGGATAGCTTGCGCTACATCTTGTTTTATGAGCCAAG
>NZ_JAJBJC010000616.1 GCF_021811825.1 Candidatus Anadelfobacter sociabilis
TGCAACTCTTGGTTTATTTGGTGCAGTTATAAGAGCTGTATGTGGAGAAGAAACTCCTATATTTGATGAGTTGAGAAATAATAATAGGATATTAAAAACACCATTTATTACTTTGATGAGGGAAAAAGAAAAAAATTGATACTAAAAAATATTTTATAAATTAAAAGACATATTTAAAAAACATATTTAAAGAGATGTTTTAATTTACTGAAATAGCACAAAAAACTAATACATATCTGCTAGACCT
>NZ_JAJBJC010000617.1 GCF_021811825.1 Candidatus Anadelfobacter sociabilis
GTGCAAAATATTCCGCTTATAGTGTGCTAGAAAAGCTACTGAGGTTTGATGTAACGGAAGTTTATATTTAAAAAAAACTAACTTGTATAAGTTTGCATTGTAGGGATAGAAAAATAAAGATAAATTCTATATCTACTCTGACCTTTGTGAAAACTTTTAATTATGCTACACTAACTTATGCCCCACCAATTTCCATCACACTTCAACAAAATACGAGAGCAAATGTACAGTATAAATCTATGATATA
>NZ_JAJBJC010000618.1 GCF_021811825.1 Candidatus Anadelfobacter sociabilis
TTTCTGGAGGAATATATATCAAGCTTATGCACCTTTTTATCCACAGCTCTCTCCCTTTATCTATACCAAGGCAGTCATATATGAGTCTCATCTAAAATTTATCACTCTTAGCATTATTCTTCTTCTACTAACTTTAAATATTATCAAAAATATTGTAATGAAGTATTGTAAGGAAGTATGAAGTATTGGTATGATAAATTTCACGTTAATTAGAAGAAGAATAATGCTAAGAGTGATAAATTTTAGA
>NZ_JAJBJC010000619.1 GCF_021811825.1 Candidatus Anadelfobacter sociabilis
TTGAGATTATTTAAGGAAGGTTGTAGGAAGTGTATTCTATATATTTTAAGCAATAATTAAAAATAAAATGGGCAGGTTCATATTCTAGCGATCTTAGAGAAAGGGTAATCGAATGTTTAGGAGCTGAGAGAGCTGCGTGTATTTTTTTTGTTATATCGATATCGTCTTTTGAAGGAGTTAAGTCTTGGCTAGAATAGTTGCGTACCGTTATTACTGTGGATGCTGAGTAAAATAGTGCTTGCTTTGC
>NZ_JAJBJC010000620.1 GCF_021811825.1 Candidatus Anadelfobacter sociabilis
TTGTGGGAACGGAACTATTCTATCTTTATTTCCCTTTCCGTTACTAATTTTTATTTGACAATTGTTGATATCAACATCTTCTAATTTTATATTAATTCTGTTACTCTAACTCCTGTATATAGCAATGAGCAAAATAAAGGCAAAATATCTCTTTGAATCATCATGGAAAAAGCAATATACAGATAGAGGAATAAGAAAAACCATCTTGAACATATAGTTCAAAACAACGATTCAGAAATTGTATTAC
>NZ_JAJBJC010000621.1 GCF_021811825.1 Candidatus Anadelfobacter sociabilis
TAGTGCAAAATACCTCGTACAACAAACATGCAGTTGTATTGCGGGTTGAAAAAGTCTTTCATGACTTAAACAACAATGGAGCTCATCAAGCTCCTACTCTTAAAGTAAACATCATAGATCCATTATCTCTTTGTTATATGAAATAATTTTATCTAAATTCTTTCCCTCACTTAGTGCTCTGAGTATGATCAAACTCATGTCAGCGCATGTACCATATCTGGAATCTTGCACTCCTGTATATACGATT
>NZ_JAJBJC010000622.1 GCF_021811825.1 Candidatus Anadelfobacter sociabilis
TTAATGGCAAATATTCATAAAATTTGAGTGGATGTGAACAAAATGAGCAAAATGGAGATTTTGATGATTCTTGACTAAATCCATACATCGCAATGTTTTTCGGTATTCTATATAATGCCGTTGTTGTTTTTTTTATTGTGTACCATGACTAGTATGATATATATCAAATATAATATCATACCACTAGTACTTACTACTTCATTAATAGTGTTGGGTTTAATATATAGAACACTTGTAGAAGATACTA
>NZ_JAJBJC010000623.1 GCF_021811825.1 Candidatus Anadelfobacter sociabilis
CCTGTCTTCCCTGCTCTCTAGCTTTTGCATCTTTGGTGGAGTGTCTAAGTAGAGACCAAATATTTTCTTTTTATCTTTCATTACATAACCAAAAGCTGGATCAGCATTCTCAAAATCCTCTGGCATACAAGACAATCCACTTCATACTGCGATGAGATTTGGAAACGTTAACTTAATTCCATTACTGCTCAATACCGACGAGTCTGATCAAGAGCCAATCATCAGTTCAGATGGTAACACATATTAT
>NZ_JAJBJC010000624.1 GCF_021811825.1 Candidatus Anadelfobacter sociabilis
TTTGCTCCAGTAATAATTTAATACAATCATTAAATATTACTTTTGGTCTAATATATTGCATTGCTAAGTTATAGGCTTTAGCGCCTATAAGCTCCTTTGCTTCTTGATTGAAAGCTTTGTATCCTGTCTTTTTCTGAACAAAAGGAATTCGAAACTCCAAAAGAACTTACTGGAGATGAGCGTAAAGTATATTTTAGAAAAAATAGTGTGATTAATAACCTGCTTATATCCATTAATAGCAGTGTCA
>NZ_JAJBJC010000625.1 GCF_021811825.1 Candidatus Anadelfobacter sociabilis
TTACTAAGTAACTATATGCATTGACTTTATGCTTCTTATAGGATTTATATTTCCTCATAACCCACCTGCATAGATAATGATTTATATTCCTCCATAGGCATTTTAATGCAGTCTTATAAAACTTGCCTCCTTATTCACCTGATCTCAACCACATTGAGAAAAAATGAGCGCAAGCTAAGCATATACGTAGAACCACTAATCGTTCTATTGATGAAATATTTAAAATTTATTTAATATGACTCTTTTA
>NZ_JAJBJC010000626.1 GCF_021811825.1 Candidatus Anadelfobacter sociabilis
TATTGTCTTATCACATTTCTTACTTGTAACACATCCCTTTAAAATTTTTTTAGGCATTTATAAATTCTCCAAATAAAAATCTTTAAATAAAAAACATAACATAATTTTCAAAATATAAAATAAGCGATGGATTGTCATTTGATTTTGTGAAAAGATTTTTTATAAATAAAAAAAGTTGAATGATTGTGTAATTTCATATATATACTAATCGATATGTGTATATCACTGTAGGTTATATGTATTTGAT
>NZ_JAJBJC010000627.1 GCF_021811825.1 Candidatus Anadelfobacter sociabilis
GATTCATAAAGAATTAATGAGTGCGAATGAAAATTTTGCATCTCATGAATGGCCTTGTATGAGGGATATTCTATGTGTAATGATGCCATCCCCTGAAGAAGATAAATTCCATCCTTATTTAATTTTCATCAAGATCTCAGCTTCTTTCTTATAGTACTCTTCTTTGGATAGTGCAATTTTATATGCTGGCAAAACCAGAGATTTTAGTACTGTGGGATTTGAAGATCTTTTTTCTTCGTTTCTTTTT
>NZ_JAJBJC010000628.1 GCF_021811825.1 Candidatus Anadelfobacter sociabilis
CTAATAGAAATGGAATCATATTGATTTGGATTGTCTCGGGTGTTATCTTGTGCTATTTATACATAATCAATTAGATTATATTAAATCTGAAATAGATTGATCATTTTTGGGGTGGAGTTTAAGCAAATAATAAAGCTGTTTTTTAATAATTATTTCTCAAGTAGAATCTATTCTATACTATATTTAGATATTAAGCCTAAGTTTTCAATTTATAATTTAAGTTAACTTTAAAGAATTTCAACTTTGG
>NZ_JAJBJC010000629.1 GCF_021811825.1 Candidatus Anadelfobacter sociabilis
ATTTTGCCTGCTGCGCACGATAAACAAACTATTTAACTCTTGGCAGCTCCATAAAAGCTCGAAAATATCTGACTCTCTATCACCTACAGTAATTACTTCAGTACCTTCTGGAATTATTTTCATAGTACTTTAATTCTCTCAATGGAAGGACTGCCTTTAGGGCTATCTTCTCAGCAATGTTGGTCTCGCGCTCTGCGTGAAGAAACAGCCCAAGAAAAATCAAGAAGAAAATATATATCCTCTATTG
>NZ_JAJBJC010000630.1 GCF_021811825.1 Candidatus Anadelfobacter sociabilis
CCCTCTTTATTACGTTCTTTAATGCATATATCAAGCTGATTATTATCGAGTAAATCACACATTTCATACCTATCGTCTCGATCTACGATAAGATATTTGCATAAATCAATGACTTGTAATTCCGTGATGATCCAAGATTTAAAGAGGTAAAGCAATATCTTGATTCTCTATACTTGAGATGTAAAAGTTATGCACCGAAAAAAGTAGAAGAAATTAGAAAAAAACTGCGTAATGGAAGAGATGGTGG
>NZ_JAJBJC010000631.1 GCF_021811825.1 Candidatus Anadelfobacter sociabilis
TATATAGTCAAAGATGCCTTTCTGTGAATCATTTGAGGAAAGCTGAAACTTGTCTTTTAAATGCGGCAAGCGCCCCTTAATTATATTTTTATAATCCTTGATCTTTAAATTTTCTGTATCATCTTTGATGATATTGCAGACTCCTTTGATTACAAAAATAAATTCGCTATTATTGATTATCTTGACGAAATCACTCAACATGATAATTTTTTAATACTTATCCTTACACATAATTTTGACTTTCTTC
>NZ_JAJBJC010000632.1 GCF_021811825.1 Candidatus Anadelfobacter sociabilis
TTTGCAGCAAAAGATAGTAGCATTCTTCTCTCAGTTGCAGTAGTGCAAAATACCTCGTACAACAAACATGCAGTTGTATTGCGGGTTGAAAAAGTCTTTCATGACTTAAACAACAATGGAGCTCATCTTCTTTGTTGTTACTGTCAGACTCTATTTGATCATACTTACGTTTTGTTCCTAGTTTTACAGATGTTAAATTAAGCCCAGAAAACTTTGAGTCTAGCTGAGAAATTTCTTTACGATTGTC
>NZ_JAJBJC010000633.1 GCF_021811825.1 Candidatus Anadelfobacter sociabilis
ATGCATTCCTAATAGTTGTCCTAGTGGTGCTTATTTTGTGAGTGGCTCTGATTCGCAGTCACTTTATAGGCTTGGCACTCAAATAGGCGGCCCTCAGAGCACTATGAGACATGGTGAAACAGATGAGACTTTATAATAAGTAATATTTTTGTTTTGTGCGATGTTATGTATATCTAGATAATCTAGTTTATTACAACCATACTCGAAGAGTATTGGTGTGCATCCTGCGTTATATGCGCATTCTATA
>NZ_JAJBJC010000634.1 GCF_021811825.1 Candidatus Anadelfobacter sociabilis
TTTCTGTTTTTCCTTTCATCATAACTTACTATATATTGCTGATTATTGCTTATATAAGTTTTTAACTTACTCAATTTCAAGACTCTAGAAGCGTTTTTTATTCTTCCAATCAAATCATCTAGTTTTTAAAATCACATTGCGGTAAATTCACAGGAATTTTAGATTGGTTTCATATAAGTATGAAGTTCAGTAATATATCTCTACCAAAAACGCAAAAAGAAAAATTAGAGAAGGTTAAGTGGTATTT
>NZ_JAJBJC010000635.1 GCF_021811825.1 Candidatus Anadelfobacter sociabilis
TTTAAAAGCTGATCTTAAGTCTCTTTCAAGTATGGAAAGAGCTTTAAGGCAAGAAATTACTAATATGATAAAAGAAAGAGAGGAAAAAGAAGAAGCAAGTCAATTTATAAATACTAAAATTTCACATTTCTTCCTTATTTTTCCTTAACATTGCTTCATTATTTTATTATTCTTGAATTTAACTCTTCTATCTTTGTTTGAAGCACATTTTCGTGTTTTGAAGAAGTTATACTTTTATTTAAATTCT
>NZ_JAJBJC010000636.1 GCF_021811825.1 Candidatus Anadelfobacter sociabilis
TAAATAGCATCAGCAAATGCGCTATTTGTAGCACCACTGCCTATCTCAATGATGCCTTCGGTGCCCAAGGATTTGAAAATTTTCTCTGCGTTCCGTGAAAAATCAGATGCATCTATATTTTGAGAAGAAGATCATTTTTGAAATGAGTGATGGGAATAAAATGAAGATAAATAAAAATGATCCAGATTTGCAACATCTTGATCACAATTATAGTTCAACGACATATGGTGCTCAGGGCGCAACTGTG
>NZ_JAJBJC010000637.1 GCF_021811825.1 Candidatus Anadelfobacter sociabilis
TTGTTTTCTAAATTAGTTTTGTTTCTTGGATTTGTTGTCCATCCTGAATTATCAATTTCAGAAGTCAAAGCATGATTTGTTCTTTGAAGAAAACTGATATTTGACCCTTTATTTTCTGTAAATTTTGATGAATTAGCTCAATCATCATTGAGTACTGTTCACATGAGTTCGCCTCTCCAAAAGACTGATAAAAGTTTGAAGGTATAAAGTATTTTAAATATTGTTCATATAATGTATGATGTATTAT
>NZ_JAJBJC010000638.1 GCF_021811825.1 Candidatus Anadelfobacter sociabilis
CTGGAACAACGAGAGATTGTATAGAGCAACATTTTACAATTAATCAAAGTATTGCAACAATAGTAGATACCGCGGGAGTGAGGCGTTCGAGCAAAGTACAAGACGATATAGAGAGCGTAGCATTAGGTGTCTTTATTGCTTTATATGTAGATAGTCCAGCAGTATCGATTGCTATAAAATTGAAATCATAAAGCTTAGCTTTATACTCTTTGTAATCACGTGTAGTACCAGATATTTCACTAACGAT
>NZ_JAJBJC010000639.1 GCF_021811825.1 Candidatus Anadelfobacter sociabilis
ATGCATGCTTTAGTCTATCTATACTAATTCCATTGGTGCTTTTGCTGATGCCATACAGGCCTAAATTTGTTGCGTGTGCTGTTATTGCTGCATTAAGAATCGGCAATTGTAGAGGTGCTTGAGGCATTATATGTTTTGGAAGGATTTCTTGATAATCAAAGGATTGTACAATGTAGCATACATTCAACTAACACTCAGGGTTTTACTGAAATTTTATTTGTACTGATGTATTTGTTAGGTATTTCAT
>NZ_JAJBJC010000640.1 GCF_021811825.1 Candidatus Anadelfobacter sociabilis
GAGGTTGTTGAGCAGGCTGAGGTTGTTGAAATCTATCAAGAAACCCCATGTTAATCGCTGCACCGCCAGCAGCACAACTTCCAGCAACAATTGCCGATGCAGTGCCATAGAAATAATTACAGTAAAACTAAAGAGGAAGAGAAATTTATCAAGGAAGTAACCAAACTTATTTCTAATACAGTATGCTCTCCTATTGCTAAAACAAACCAATACGTAGAGAAACTTATTTTAGTTGGGATATTTGATA
>NZ_JAJBJC010000641.1 GCF_021811825.1 Candidatus Anadelfobacter sociabilis
CTCTTCACCACAAATAGAAGTCTCTATTTTCTCTAAAATTAATTTATTGTATTCTTTTAATCTACTAATATAGTTTGGGTCATACCTGCATTGCACATTATATTCTTTAGTCAAAGCATCCAGTCTTGCGGTATGTTAATATTTAAAGCAACTGAGCTTGATTACGACCTTATTCAGAGCACTCTAAACGAGCGTGGTGTTGAGAAAGGTTTGCTAGATATTTTAGCTTTTTATAAAAAAAATTATG
>NZ_JAJBJC010000642.1 GCF_021811825.1 Candidatus Anadelfobacter sociabilis
TTGTGTATCTATTTATTATTGATCCTTATCTATGACTATTTACTATTACTAGTTCATTTTTGGAATAAATTGTGTATTAAACTCCTGCTTTCGTTAATGTTTCGTATAGCATTAAGTGGTAGTTTTTTTATCTGCCAATCTATCACTTAATAGTAACTTTGTAGTAAAATTACGCATACAAATATCCCACATATCCTGTTTTAGTATATTTTTCTCAGTTATACTTGCTAAAAGAATGGCATTTCTT
>NZ_JAJBJC010000643.1 GCF_021811825.1 Candidatus Anadelfobacter sociabilis
TATCTACCAATTGACCAACGATTATACGTACTTGATTGTGTAAAAAAGAGGGTGCGCGAATATAAATTCTGATTTCTTTCATGCAATTTTGGGAGAAAAATAAGTCATCTTCTATTTGGTATATCTTTTTGTGAGCATATCTAGATAATTTTTATTACCTCTTTTAGGTCCTCGTCGTATACACACTGGATTTTTATAATCTGCGTCACTCTTGTCGAATTCCATAATTATGAACAAATGTCGAGG
>NZ_JAJBJC010000644.1 GCF_021811825.1 Candidatus Anadelfobacter sociabilis
TGGTGAATCGTTAGCTACAGCTATAAGCGTACCTTTTGTAGGCTCTTGTTTAGAGACCTCATATACATCTCTATTTAAATATGAATATAAAAAATTTTCCTCAATATTAACATCATTTGTAACATCATTTGTAACATCAGTAGCATTAAAATTATTCAATTTTATGAAATCAGTTACAGTACCTAACATCCCTGCATCGCGTGTTTTAAAATTCCCAAAAATTCTGTCATTTTCACCAAGAACAAT
>NZ_JAJBJC010000645.1 GCF_021811825.1 Candidatus Anadelfobacter sociabilis
ATATCCTATACCGTATTTAACCCGCGAAGTGAGATCTGCCTCCACACCTACACCACCACTAAAAGCAAAACTATAACTAGATTGAGGCTTTATCCAATTATAAACACCTATGGTGGAGCCCCCCCCCCTCTGGCAAGAGTTGTCTAGATTGAGCATCCACAACTAAATAAGTTACACTGCTCTTATTAGAGGCTACTCCTACACCTAGACGAGCAAAAAATGAAATATTTTGCATTGTAAAAAACG
>NZ_JAJBJC010000646.1 GCF_021811825.1 Candidatus Anadelfobacter sociabilis
GCATATACATCAAAGTATCATGCAATCCTACAAAACGCCCATCATCATTAGTAGCTGTAATTCTTTTAGGGTTGTTATAAGAGCTACCCGACCATGTATATGTGAAATTTTGGTTTGGCGTAAGTAAGCAGTTTAAGTTTCTCGGCAAGGGAGGCGGCGCACTTAAGAATTTGGAAATTTCTATTAAGGATAGTAATTTTGATCCGAGTCAAGTGGGTTCATTTGCTCAAGTAACACTGGGTGTGT
>NZ_JAJBJC010000647.1 GCF_021811825.1 Candidatus Anadelfobacter sociabilis
TAGTAATGCTAGTATTAAAAGAGAAGATTGTCACGAAAATACAATAGAGAAATCTAATAAATATTATTGAGTTCGTCTGTACTCTCTGCAAGATTACATCCAAAATTCAAGTAAAATAACAGCAGATAAAATAGAAAAAAATGAGAAAGAAAACAGAGTAATTATTAAGCTTTTTGAAAATATTTTTAATGATCATGATAAGATAGATCCCCTTATTCTCACTCGCGATGAGATTGCATCATATAA
>NZ_JAJBJC010000648.1 GCF_021811825.1 Candidatus Anadelfobacter sociabilis
AGTAATTGTTGGGAAATAGCAGAGTTTTTAAAATCACATTGCGGTAAATTCACAGGAATTTTAGATTGGTTTCATATAAGTATGAAGTTCAGTAATATATCTCTACCAAAAACGCAAAAAGAAAAATAAGAACGAATTTGTAATAAGTAGTGCAAACCAATTCTACTCCAACGCATATGTTGCTGACCTTTACATCTTTGATTAATAAGGCTCTCAATAGTTGATTCTGCTAAATGGCTTGTATAT
>NZ_JAJBJC010000649.1 GCF_021811825.1 Candidatus Anadelfobacter sociabilis
GGACTTGTGAAAGTGTAAATAATATCACACGCGAAGAGATAATAAAATATATAACGAATAGATATCTAACAAATAACATAATAATAGGTATATCTGGAAAAGTAGAGTACAAAGATGTGGAAATGCTATACACGAGTCCTCTTTTTTCTCGTACTTCTTGGAATAGGCGTGACGCCATACTTCCACCCGCTATAAGACTTGCAACTTGATAAGTATAATAATCAGGATGATGGAAAGATATTCCGG
>NZ_JAJBJC010000650.1 GCF_021811825.1 Candidatus Anadelfobacter sociabilis
AATAAGTCCACCCCCATCACTACTCCATAATACAATATCACTTTTTTGTATTTTTCCCATATCATCTTCCTTTTGTTCAGAAGGGCTTTTTGGATATTTTTGATGTGGATCTCCTTGAGCGCAAGATTATAGTTGATGATGAACGAATAAAGCAATCTACACAAAAAGTTTCTGATGATAAAAATCCTATTAATCATACTCAACTTAATACAGATCAAAACATAAATGCTATAAATGTTAATCAGT
>NZ_JAJBJC010000651.1 GCF_021811825.1 Candidatus Anadelfobacter sociabilis
TTTATATATTATGTACTACTCTAAGTTAGAGAAATATATTAATAATATATTTTGAATGAAAATGTTCCATTATGAATAAAATATTAAATTTTGATCTATATTTTTTACTTCTTTTAGGTCTGTTTGTATATTAGTAGATATATTTATGATATTTAAGATCAGTAAATTTAGTATTAGAAATCATCTAAAAATTAGACTTTTTTTAAAAAAATCTTAACTATATGTGAGTAGAATATAGATATATAG
>NZ_JAJBJC010000652.1 GCF_021811825.1 Candidatus Anadelfobacter sociabilis
TTTATCACTCATACTAAGCTTATCACCTTCAGTTTCTTCCAAAGCACGTGGATCTACTAATGCTCCTATTCCACTTTTAAGATCATAAAATGCTCCACGCATAGAATCTTTTAATTTTCCTGGGCGATAATTTTAACGATAATTTATTGGTAGGAATTAACGGTCATTCTGACAGAAGAATTGTCGAGACAGCAATAAACAATGTTTTAGAAGTGATTAAAAATAGTCTTTTTAATATTTCTAGTC
>NZ_JAJBJC010000653.1 GCF_021811825.1 Candidatus Anadelfobacter sociabilis
ACTCAATAATGTGAAGTATTGTTCTACACCTTTACTAAATTTACTAATATCTAAATCTTTTCCGAGCCGAGCATTATTCATCAACTCTGCCGCTACCTGTATCAGCTTCAATTTCTCTGATTCTCCACTTTCCACATCTATAAACTTAGTTTCACTTTTCATATCATTTACTAATAATAAATAAATTATTGACCATGAATTTTCATAAGTGTACCATTACCTTATAAAAACAGCAATCTTTTAAAT
>NZ_JAJBJC010000654.1 GCF_021811825.1 Candidatus Anadelfobacter sociabilis
TCTGCATCATTTAAATTATCTGTTAAAATAAGTGTATTTAATTTTTGATCTCTCAAGATAGAATTTATTTCATTGATAATATCATAGGCAGAACTACTATTTCCTATAATTGATAATTTATGATGCAGATAGCATTGTATTACTTGCGAACACAAATAAGGATGATTTAGTTAATAAAAATAAGATCTTAAATACTTTACAAGAAGCAGCAAAATTAAAATTGCCATGTCTATGTCCAAATGCTGA
>NZ_JAJBJC010000655.1 GCF_021811825.1 Candidatus Anadelfobacter sociabilis
GAATATAATGAATTTTTGGAATCATTATTGAATGGAAATATAGATTTATTTAAAAAAAAGCTAGGAGACTATCTGTTGAAATCAACTAGCTTTCACCAAACTGGAAATAAAAATGCAGAGGTTTTTTTAGGAATCAGCACGGTATCTGGTCTTCCTTTCCCAGATTCTCTTTCAGATTCTATATCATGCGTTTCTGAAGCACTTAAAATTAATCCATGCATTAGTCCATTGTAAAAAACCTCTGCA
>NZ_JAJBJC010000656.1 GCF_021811825.1 Candidatus Anadelfobacter sociabilis
AGCACTATTGATTCCTTTTGCCGCTGCTAAAGATAACCATCAATACTATAATGCACGATATTTAGAAGAGAAGGGCACAGCTCTTACAATACAAGAAAAAGACATGAATAGCACTGTAGAAGATTTGTTGCTTTATAACGAGTCTTCTTTGCAATTTATCTGGTAATTTTTGTATAGCTTCTGGAATTTTATCACAAAATATTTGCGCACCTTGACTACCACCAATAATAAGCAATTTAATTTCGT
>NZ_JAJBJC010000156.1 GCF_021811825.1 Candidatus Anadelfobacter sociabilis
ATTATTTACATTTAACTGAAAAAGATAGTTTATCATTCTTTTCAAGAAATTAATTTGTGTTTTAATTAGAGTTGTTTGAATCATCTTTATCTTTAAGTGCTTGCTGACTTTCATCTTCTTCATCTTCGTTACTATCAATTTCAATATCATTTTAATCAAATTGAAGGTTTTACATAAATAATATAAAATTCAATAATAAAAATAAATTAATAAAATATTAATACTCATTTTATCATTAAATGGTTAGTTATTTTTTGCTCTTCTTTTTACCCTTCTTCTTTTTCTTTTTCTTCTTTGGGAATGGATTTTTCATTAAATATACATCAGGATATGGATACTTTCTTCCCTCTGCTTTAAATTCATTTTCTTCTGGCATATCATAAGCCTTTTTGATAGTTTCAACTTTGAAAGGAATATCGTCTTTAGTTAATCTAGTTTTCAAGCTTTCAATTTCAGCTATCTCTTCTCTTCTATCGCGACGAAGAGGAAAATTGAATGGAGTTCCATCTGCAAATTTAAACGGAGCCGATTGTGGTCTCAGTCTTGCATTCGGAAGGACTGCTGCACTCTGAGTCATTTTTCCTGATTTGAATGAGTTTGTACCATTATATACAGAAAGTGATATTACATCTTGAGCTCCTGAGAAAAACACATTATCAATAAAATCCATATGATTATTGTTTGTACTAATTAAATCACCATGAAATCTTCTTAGCAAATTTATTTTTCGTTTTCCACCATCAGTTGTTTTGGGTCTAATAGATCCAACATCTTTATTTGGATCGTATACAGGCTCAGGAATTTTAGGTTTAACTGGTTTATTACCTCTCGGAGCCTTTTTAGCTTTTGCTGCTTTAGCTGCCTTTGCTGCTTTTGCAGCTTTCTCTAATTTTTCTTTTAATTTTGGATCGTTCCGCTCTGCCTCTTCCTTCGCACCTTTTGGATCAATATTAGGAAATCAAATTTTTGTTCCTTCATCCCTTGAAGTATCAATTAATGTCGGCATAAATTGTTTTCTTTGACTTCTTCCTGCTGTATGTGCTCTTTGCTTATGTGCATTTTGATTTTGGCTTATATTTTTGATTCGATTTGCTTGTGTATTAATTGCAGCTGTATTCTCAGTACGTTTATTTTCTTTTATATCTTCATCATCTTCCTCTATCTGAGTTTGTTCAATTTTTTCGCTTTCTTCAATTTCACTATCACTTAACAATGAAGATCCATCAGAATCTTCTAAATGATTTTTCCTTAAATCAATTCTTCTTGGTTTAGTTTTCCTAATAAAGGCTCTTGCTCCAAAGTTTGATCCAAACCATTTATTTTCTGTTTTTCTTTGTATATCTTCTTCATACCGAGATTTAGCTTCTCCCCAATCTTTGAGAGTTTGCTGAATTTCTTCGTTTCACCTTTTCTCTGCAACCTCTCTATTTTTAGATTCTTTCCACATTTTCTCAAGCTTTTGCTCAACAAGATCATCTGATGGAATATAATTAAGATAGCTCGATTTTGATTCAACATTTAAAAGATTGTTATATTGCACATCTCCTTTTGATGTATAAAACGTATCATAAGTAGGCTTAAATGGTTGACCATACATTGTATCGACTCTTGTTTTTGCTGTCTTAACTCTTGTTGTTGATGATTTAGTTGTCGGTCTTGTTGAAGTTTCCCCCATTGACTGATTAGGGTCTTTTGGAAGTTTTCTTTTATAAAATTCAATTCTTTCTTTTGCAGGTACAATGTCTTTATGTATAGTACGCTCTCCAGCTTCAAATCGTGCCTTTTCAACTTCTAAATTATATTCTTCGTCTTTTAGTTTTTCTTTCTTCCTAATTATTTCTTCTTGTCGTTTCTTTTCTTTTTCTGCATATTTTTCAGGATACATAAATTCATCCTCTTCTTGTTTCTCATCTGAATTTATAGCGCCAATAGAGTTCATTTTACAGAAGAACCATTTATAAACTCTTGTAAGATAGGTGGTTTGCCGCTTTACGTCATCTGTGTGCACAATTTCTCTTAACATATTCCTTAGGCAATCATGAAGTCTTACCTGATAAGAGAATTCAGGAATCAAATAAGTCTTAGAATTCCTAATTAAATCATCCGCTCTTATCGTAAACTTTTTAAGAAATTGCTTTAACTTAATGAATGTCTGATCATGCTCAATATTTTTACTTCTTAAAGAAACATCATCGAGCTGTAGCATTTTATCCTTGACAGTTCTTGTCGGTCTATGTCTTGCAATGATTTAATTCAATTAAGTTTATGAATGTGAAACTCAGAGCATAACTTGTAAGATTTTATTCAAATTTTTATTAAAGCAACATTTGGAACCCATCTCTATGAAGTTTTTGATAATTTAATA
>NZ_JAJBJC010000657.1 GCF_021811825.1 Candidatus Anadelfobacter sociabilis
CATTTTATAAAAGTAAAGGTAAAATATTGCTTATTTTTAATAATTTAATATCCTAAATAGTCTGATAATTTTTATATTGTAAACTTCTTATAGGATCAAATTATGCAAATAACCAAAGCAGAAAAATTCTTTAGTAAATTATGCTATTGTTTGACACAAATATTATATTTTTAATAGAAATATAGTTAATTTATTTTAAAGGTTTACTATTTATTTGCTTTTTCCTAATCTTTTCTTTCATTTGTT
>NZ_JAJBJC010000658.1 GCF_021811825.1 Candidatus Anadelfobacter sociabilis
GCATATCCAAATTCAACGTTTTTCCCCATCGTCTCGGATATGTAATGAGAATTGCTTTCTCACTACTGTCAATGATTTCTTTAATAAATAGTGTTTTATCTACAAATACATCATATTTTGTTGCCATACAAGCTTTTAAATTAGGCTTCTGCTCAATTTCGTGAAATTGCTGCGGTAATGGATATTGGTACTATTGCAAAGATCGCAGGATTGAGTACAGTGGAAGTGGAGAGGTTGAAAAATGAT
>NZ_JAJBJC010000659.1 GCF_021811825.1 Candidatus Anadelfobacter sociabilis
TCCATAATTTTAAGAATGCTGTTACAGATTGTGGCGAATCCAGCGGAGCATATTGGTGTATGGCATTACTTAAACCAAGATCTTTGAATATTGATGCAGAAGTTTTTGTATAACTTGTAATTAGCAGATAGTATATTCGTTGGCGGATCGCTAGTACCGCATGGCGGGCAAAATGTTCTTGAGCCATTACAACTTGGTAAATCAGTTACTATTGGTAGATATTATAATAATTTTACAGATATAGTA
>NZ_JAJBJC010000157.1 GCF_021811825.1 Candidatus Anadelfobacter sociabilis
AATATTGTAATGGGATAAGAAAGATATGAATGGCAAAATGGAGGTAGATGGTATGATGTACACGAAATGTTAATATATTTTACAGATAACTATGACAAACAATATTACGGATAAAAGTTACATAGAAATGAATAGAAATCAAAAATATAATTTTGATGAATTAGCTCAATCATCATTGAGTACTGTTCACATGAGTTCGCCTCTCCAAAAGACTGATAAAAGTTTGAAGGTATAAAGTATTTTAAATATTGTTCATATAATGTATGATGTATTATAAAATACTTGGAATATTTTTAGTAATTGGCTAATTTGTTTAAATTAATACACATCATTATTAAGATTTTCGTATAATTCTTCAATATTTCTAAGAAATAAATAAATATATAGCCAATTGAGAGAGCACATTATGATTGGTACTTATCAAATCCATTTGAGCAAACATCACCAAAATTTACAGAAAATAAAGGATCAAATATCAGTTTTCTTCAAAGAACAAATCATGCTTTGACTTCTGAAATTGATAATTCAGGATGGACAACAAATCCAAGAAACAAAACTAATTTAGAAAACAAGAGCAACTTCAGATCTAGAGATAAAGAGCTGACTAAACAAAGCAGTTTCTCTTCTCTGAAGACAAAATAACTCATATTTAGTTTCTGCGAAAAATAGGTAGGTGCTTCACAGTTAATCTGAAATCCTTACAGACAAGAGACTTTTAGAAATCCAGCCCAAAATTTTAGCTTTTTACAGCCAAGATCTACAAATCGAGCACTTAAGGAAATTGGAAATAAGGTAGAAATAAATGCTGATCAATTTAGATTAATGATAATGATCAAAATGAAAAGGATACTATGAATGATTGTAAGTTAATAATATATTTAAGAATTACATTGCTCATAATCTAATTTATGCTAAATGATTTAAAATCCTATGTTTAATTAGTGACTAAATCAAACATTACTGATAATGCTATCACAAATAACGAGTTCTTAAAGCGGTAAGATTATTCTAGTTTACTATTAAAGAAATCAGTCCAAAGAAACAACTAAGAAGAAATATGAATTAATGCTTAATGATTATTTAAATAATAATGATAAAAGAATGTCAAGAGATTTACCTAGAGAAAGAGTTGAAAGCAAAATAAAAAGATTTAAAGAATTTATTAATGTACTATTGCTTCTTATTTTTGTTTAGAGAGAAGATACTTTTAGGGTAGAATCGAAATATAATAATCAAGAGAATCCATTAATTAACAAGCAAAGGAGATTTGAGGAGAAGGAAAATGAATTCGAAAGATGTGATTTTTCAGATAATAATCCAAAATCATATTTAAACAAAGAATATAAATTTACTTCCGAGTTGCACACAAAAGAGGAAAGAGTAAAGACATGCGAAGCACCAAAACGATTGTATTGTGAAAATGATTTCAAAGTAATTTAATGAAAATTATTATGTATTTTAGAAAAGCAATGAAAATATACAGAATAAAGAGATAGAAAATTTAAAACAGCAATTTGAAAACCAAAGGATAAAAACTAGAGAAGGTAAACTAATGATTATTAGACTTATAGAAAATCTTAAATATCATCACTCTCTCCAAAACAATCTTAAATTTGAAAATAAGCTTGTAAGTTCACCTAATGAAAGCGAGATTAAAGATGCAAGCCAATATAATGAAAATAAATTCAGAAATACTTTTTACGATAATGAAATTGAAAATACAGAAGATTATCAACAATGACTTCATTCATATAAGCATTACCCTCAAATGTAAAATAATCTAACTATTGTGTAGGTATCCAAAGGTAAAGCAATGAGAAAGCACACAATCTGAAGAAGAGTATTGAGAGCATGAACAATCTTCAGACAAACCACCTTCTCCTGTAAAAATGGTATCAAAACCACCGATATATAGAAAAACTAAGAGAAGCAGTGGATGTTCTCAAAACAATGATCAAGAATCTAGTTCAGATAAAGATAAAGAATGTGATAAAAAGGAATGCGAAGATGAGGAGCGAGACTGAGTTGATGAGAATCTTAAGGATGTTGCAGAAAGTCTTTGTGGAATTCGAAAAAATATTCAAAACAAACAATCTTTTGAATATTCAAATTTAGAAGGAAGACCTATGATATATGAAAGAATTACAATAGAGCAATTGATTGAATGGAATCAGATACTTGAGGAAACAAGCAAAGAGGAGCTTGATTGTGCATCTATGGATTATAAAAGCGAGATACTTAAGCTTGCTTCTCTAATTAGTGATGTATTATCTCCTGATTCAGTATAATAAAATTCAATTGATTAAAATTTATAGGGGTTTTGGGGAGAGTGATGATATTTAAGATTTTCTATAAGTCTAATAA
>NZ_JAJBJC010000660.1 GCF_021811825.1 Candidatus Anadelfobacter sociabilis
TGATCGTGATCATGAATTTGCTATTCGGTACTCACTTCCAATAATACAAGTAGTTGAGCAAGAAAGTAAAAAAGAAATATCTCAAATATCAAAAATAGATATCAAAAAAAAGGCTTTTATAGGAGAGCAGAATCTTGCAAAATACCAAGAAGACTCAATAAAAGTATCAAATGTATCTGTTTCACGTTCCGCTACAGCATCACATATATAACAATTTACATATTTCCAAGTTGGGTGATTAGCAAG
>NZ_JAJBJC010000661.1 GCF_021811825.1 Candidatus Anadelfobacter sociabilis
CCAAAACATGTTCCTCCACTGCCAGACATTCTTGCCAAAAGACAACCATTTTGTTTTTTTATTGTAGATAATACAATTTTTAATTGAGGATATAATGTGCAGGATGCTTCAGTGAGGTTATTTGGTGATAAAGAATGTTAGAAAAATAGGAATTTATTTGATGAATAAACTACTTAAGTAGATCAAATAAGATTAAAGAGTGTGATGTTTATAATCATGTGAGGTGGTTTATTTTGCAGATGGTAT
>NZ_JAJBJC010000662.1 GCF_021811825.1 Candidatus Anadelfobacter sociabilis
TTCATTACTTATAGAGAATTGTGTGATTAGAAGTATTTTCTTTAATTTGGATACCATTTTGTAGTGGACAGTTAGCAGATTTATTATTATAAGTGCGTTATGTGTTTATACTTTTATATTGTTTTTTAATTCTCTAAGCCTCTTGGGAAGTTCACTATTCTTAGCTCCTAAAATATAATTATCTATGCCCATTTTCGCCTCTATAATCCTTATCCCATGTGCTGAAACCCTTAATTTAATCTTCTC
>NZ_JAJBJC010000663.1 GCF_021811825.1 Candidatus Anadelfobacter sociabilis
TATGTAGTGTAATTTCTGGTGTTGTAATGTGATATTGTGTTGCTCTATATCGTGTTTCTGCATTTATACCTATTTGTAGATTTGTGAAGTACATATACTCACGATGTATATGCCTATTGTTTTTCAGATTTATATTCATTCTCTATATGTAATGCTAACTATACCATCTATTGCTATAACATAAACTCCTTTTATATTATCAAATATACTTTCGCTAGATAGTGGGATTCTTGGATAAAAATCATT
>NZ_JAJBJC010000664.1 GCF_021811825.1 Candidatus Anadelfobacter sociabilis
TCATAAGCAATTTTATTTCATTATTTGAGCAATAATTTATTAATTCACACAACCATATTTCGTAATTTCTTTGCTCAATTGGATCGACTATTCTACAACAAGCATCTATATCTTCTACAATTTGTGACTTTCGGTGTTTTGTTTAAGCTCATAAGCTCATAAGCTCAAAGCGAGTTTATATAATAAACAAATCGCACTGATATGTTATTTTTATGTGTAATGAACAATTACTGAGCTCAGAGTATC
>NZ_JAJBJC010000665.1 GCF_021811825.1 Candidatus Anadelfobacter sociabilis
TGATCTTTTAAAATAAGCTAAATGAAACAGAGAGACTTTGATATATGAAACGAGGTATGAGTTCTATCTGTAGTTCTAATCTTATAAAGCTTATTTATAGAGCATTTCTTGGCTCTGTTTTTTTAAAGTGATGGTATGGGTGATTGCTTATTACGAGACCGTAATCAGTAAGTCTTTAACTGTCAATATCTCTTTACTTATTTTTTAAAGATTATACAAGATCAAGTAATTTTTGAATTTCTACTT
>NZ_JAJBJC010000666.1 GCF_021811825.1 Candidatus Anadelfobacter sociabilis
ATTATTCTTTTATTACGCTCTGTACTAGAACATATACTGCAATGCGTAGAAATATCGAGATTTCCACAAATTGCACAATTTAAAATCTCTCTATCAGCTTTTTGTAGCAAATTTATTAATCCAACAATCAAATAACCTAAAACAGGACTTAATCTTAGTTTTAGCATCACAATCAAGGTTGCTACACCAGATCCAAGGAGTAATAAAATCTCTTGTAAATAAAGATATGATTGCATTTATTGGTAT
>NZ_JAJBJC010000667.1 GCF_021811825.1 Candidatus Anadelfobacter sociabilis
CTTGCTGCCATACCAGTTACTATATTTACCATCTTTACTCTTCTCGTGCCTCTCGTGTTTGAATGCGATAATCAAGTTCTTCTGATATTGCTCTTTCCAGTATCATCTTCTTCATCTCCATCTCATTATATCAAGGAGCGGTGCTGCAAGGGGGAAACAAAGATATAGATGCAAGAATTGCGATTATCTGTTTGCTGAATGTGATAAATGAGATGGAGATGAAGAAGATGATACTGGAAAGAGCAA
>NZ_JAJBJC010000668.1 GCF_021811825.1 Candidatus Anadelfobacter sociabilis
GATTTTCTATAAAGATGTTTTTTGATAAAATGAGCAACAAAATCAAATGTTCAAACTTAAATAAAAGAATTGCAATAGAAATTGCACAATACATCAAAGACGAAGTAGGGGGAGCAACAAAAATTTGTCACCGATATGCGCTTCTCTTTTAATTTATCAAAAAAATCCTGCGCATTCAGTACTTGCTCTAATAAATTTGTTATCTTTAAACACAATAAGTTATCGTGACTTTCCGTACGTATATTT
>NZ_JAJBJC010000669.1 GCF_021811825.1 Candidatus Anadelfobacter sociabilis
GCATGCAATAAATGAATTGTCGCTGATAGCAACGTGCATGGTAGTACCCAAGCCCTTTCTACCTCTCCCTTTTGATTGAATACCTTTATTTTTTTAAAGCTCCACCTCCGTGTCTATGTAGTGGTATATGTGAATTATTGCTAACAACTTGTGTCTCGCATTGTGCTTTAATCTTCCTCAAATATTGATATAGTGTTTCACGACTAATGCGAAAGTGATGAGCAATTTGAGTTTTTGTCTCTTTAG
>NZ_JAJBJC010000670.1 GCF_021811825.1 Candidatus Anadelfobacter sociabilis
GGCATTATTGGTATTGATAGATTTTACTACTGTTAAGAGTTTATGTGTAGACAGATTAGTGTGCATTATATACACTTGTACCGTTGTGATCTATGTGTTTGGATACAAATATGACTTGGTGTTAGGTAATTTGCGATAAAGGAGCGTTGATTATGGAGAATTGGTATATATATATGTTTTCCTTATGTTACAACAACTAAAAATTGTTTGTATTTAAAGTCGTCTAGATTTTGGTGTAGAAGAAGG
>NZ_JAJBJC010000671.1 GCF_021811825.1 Candidatus Anadelfobacter sociabilis
TCGCTTAGTAAGCCATGGCAGATATTATTTCTGATGTTTAAACTATTATCACTAAAGATGTATTTTAGTGTATAAAATATATCTTTCATTTTTAATTCATTAATGTTTTCTAATTCCTTTAAAATTTTTTCTACGAAGTGATTTTATTTCTTCAGTCCACATTGGTATTCCACAATTAGAACACTTATTGAGAGAATTAGCTAAAGAACATAAAGTTGACGTATTTACTATAACAAAAGACAAGAC
>NZ_JAJBJC010000672.1 GCF_021811825.1 Candidatus Anadelfobacter sociabilis
GCATTGTCTATAGTAATCATCCTTCTATCTGCAAGAAAGCGCTACTAAGGTTAAAGTTTATCAATTTTGTTCTATTTTTTGTTGTATATAATGAGATAAGCTATTTATTAAATTTTTTAACCTTCTACAATAGCAGCTCGTCAAGAAGTAAGAAGCTTTTTATATACTCTAAAATTACCAATGGTCATACCTATAGAGTGATAGATCAAGATTTATGAGGAATTAGTCATATTGTACAATCACAAT
>NZ_JAJBJC010000673.1 GCF_021811825.1 Candidatus Anadelfobacter sociabilis
ATTTTCGAATTATTTAATGTTACATAAAAATAATTTATAGGTTTTTCTCCATTATTGTTTTTAACTATTTCTGCAAGCTTCTCTCTATTTTGCAGATTTTTCTCTGTACCTAGCAGTTCTTCTGTTAATACAGCTAAATTGATACAGAAATTTCAAAGCAATGGAGATAAATTCGAGATATTCATTTATGATTTGCTTTCATGTTATGTGCCAAATAATCAGTTTCTAAACCTTCATCGCGATCAT
>NZ_JAJBJC010000674.1 GCF_021811825.1 Candidatus Anadelfobacter sociabilis
TATGCTTAGTAGCGTACTATTGTAATTTATTTGAAAAATAAAGAAAGAAAATCACAAATGACAAATAAAACAATAAGGCTATAATAAAAATAAAGAATAAAGTATTTGAGCGCATATCCTTTTTGCAATATCAATTATACTAGTTGTTATTTGTTCAGTATTATTTGTCGATAAGAGATTGGCAATTTTTATTCTTCTGAGTGGCTCTATCTTTAATAACTCTTCGCGTTTTATGAATTCAATGTT
>NZ_JAJBJC010000675.1 GCF_021811825.1 Candidatus Anadelfobacter sociabilis
TCCTTTTCCTCTATACAATATCATCTAAAATCAGAATTCCGTTTTATATTATATACGTTATTAAGTAATGTGCATGTAAGTCCAAAACCTTCTGTTACTCAACCACAATTTCCACATCTATTTCTATCCATCTATATTTGCTATTATTCTGCGCTCTTTGGGCTAAATTTAGATTTATTCCATTTTGTTGTATCTTTTTGTTATTTAGAGCCAATACATTATTTTTAAACAATCTCTCAACTTTAC
>NZ_JAJBJC010000676.1 GCF_021811825.1 Candidatus Anadelfobacter sociabilis
AAATCAATACTAAAAAATATGATATTCATCTCAAGGATAAAAAGCATATAACAGAAATTGTAAAAATGGGAATAGCTTTTTACGAAAAGCAAGTTGCTGTCCAGCATGAAATACAAAAACAGAACCTTGACTTTCTAGTTTGCTTTGATCACTTCCTTTATTTACATCTTGTGGTTCGGATGCGATTTTCATTATCTCTTTGTTATATGAAATAATTTTATCTAAATTCTTTCCCTCACTTAGTGC
>NZ_JAJBJC010000677.1 GCF_021811825.1 Candidatus Anadelfobacter sociabilis
TTTTCTGAAATCCATTGTGATAGAAGGTAGTTTATAAACACAGTTGTTTTATATGTAGAACTATACCCAGTGTTTTCGGCTAATTGCTCCAGAAAATCAATTGCTAATTTGCTATTATCAGAGATTTCTATAAAGATGTATGTAAGATATAAATGTAGATTATGGAAATAGCGACATATTACATAAGTTTATTTATATAATATGGGCTTATTACTTTTCACTAGGTAGTTAAGTGATGGACTTATA
>NZ_JAJBJC010000678.1 GCF_021811825.1 Candidatus Anadelfobacter sociabilis
ATGAAAAGATATCAATGAAATTAGAGTGGGCGGGAGTGTCAAGATCTTTTTTAGGTGAAGGTGAAAGTTTGCAAAAATGTAAGGCTCCAAAAATAGAAGATAATTCTAAGATACCTACCCCCACTCTAATTTCATTGATATCTTTTCATTTTTTTCCTTATCAGCATTTTTTAAATCACGCTTTTTCGATTGATCACTTACGTTACACTTATTTTTCTTTTTAGTATATATCGGATCGGTATCTCC
>NZ_JAJBJC010000679.1 GCF_021811825.1 Candidatus Anadelfobacter sociabilis
ATCAATCCAAAAAAATTAAATATAGAGGTAGGATCTGCGGATGAAAGATCATGTATCCAGCCAAAAAATGGAGCGAAGCGCATTTCTATAGTGATAGATAATACTTTATATAAAGATATGAAAATAGCAAAAGCAAGTGAAATATATGGGAGAAAAGTGCTTAATGCGCTATTTAGGATGTATAAATCACAAATAGGAGAGATACCAAATAAATTAGAGGAATACGGATTTTATAAATTCAGGAAA
>NZ_JAJBJC010000680.1 GCF_021811825.1 Candidatus Anadelfobacter sociabilis
TATAATTTGTAGCTTTTATCATAGTTAGGCTTTACTTTCTTTTGACTTTAAGCTTATAATATATAGAATAAAGATCTCAACAGCGTTCCAATTAAGCAAGAATCTGAAGCAGATAGACAAAGTAAAGCTTAATTATTTAAGATTTTAATCAATTATGATGTTTTCGAAATAGTATATGAGACTAGTAAAATAGGAAAATGCTAAAAGATGTAACCTTATCACCAATATACTGATAAAATTTTTGAT
>NZ_JAJBJC010000681.1 GCF_021811825.1 Candidatus Anadelfobacter sociabilis
CAATTGCTGGATTGTACGTACAATACACTTAGCTATTCCTTCTTGCATAAGTACTTCATTTATCTTTAGATCCAACACTATTAGAGCATCATTTGTACTTAATACGCAAGAATTTTTTATATACTCTGTTTTGCGCCTGTTGTGCTTTACTATTGCGCCGCTTATGCCATTTATTTCGGAAGAAATATATAAAGGGCTTATGAAAAATAATCCAAAGAAGATGGAAAGCGTACACCTAGAAAAGTT
>NZ_JAJBJC010000682.1 GCF_021811825.1 Candidatus Anadelfobacter sociabilis
CAAAACAGTGAAACAATCGATTAAAAAGCTAGTGTGTTAGTGAAAAATATTTTATCATACAAGTGTTCTGAAAATTCAAAGCAGCTCCATCTAGAATAAAGAGTGTTGCAATGGTAGTGGAAAGAGAAGTGAGAGTTATGAGAGACGATGAGGTGGTCGTGGAGTGTGATGTTTAGAGCTGAGAGAGCTGCATGTATTTTTTTTGTTATATCGATATCGTCTTTTGAAGGAGTGACGTCTCCGCTT
>NZ_JAJBJC010000683.1 GCF_021811825.1 Candidatus Anadelfobacter sociabilis
TGAGAGAATAGATATCGCAATCTAACATCTTATCACAATTAATTACAATAAAACCACATAACCAATAATTTAATACTGGTCTTCTTATTCTCTCAATCACGCTTCATATTATTATAAGTTTTTTGATAATTTATTTTCATATTGTGGGGTTTAATTAGCAGTTTGATGAATGCAGGACGCAAGCAGAGAGCCCCCTATAATGATTGAAGTGATGAAAGATTGTAATATATATATATTCATACTGA
>NZ_JAJBJC010000684.1 GCF_021811825.1 Candidatus Anadelfobacter sociabilis
AGTAGATAACTTACTGTAAATCCAAGTTCACTCTGGCCGTGAGTATCTGTAAATACACGATCCATATTCATTTTGGTATCATGGTCAATTATCCCCTTAATCATTGATCCTACTTCTGAAGAAGAGCTTAGAATTGAGATTAACGAAGGTTTAAATGTTGTAGAGAGATTAAATTATGTGATGGACTTTATTTTTTATGGCAAGCTAGGTGAAATGAAGACAAATAAAATTGAAGAGCAAGAGCT
>NZ_JAJBJC010000685.1 GCF_021811825.1 Candidatus Anadelfobacter sociabilis
TGAACTCCTTGATTGCTTATATAGCTATATTTATCAATACTATAAACTTTCAAAATTTAAATATTTAGATGTTATAATTAATATCTCATTTTGCATATGGTGCAAAACAATAAAATCAAAATACCTAAAATACAAGAGAAAGATATCCAAAAAGTAAAGGCAAATTCTGCAGAAACTCCAAATCAGGAATGATCGTAGGTTCTATGAATATAAATTTTTATAAAGATTTTTACAACCTCAATGAC
>NZ_JAJBJC010000686.1 GCF_021811825.1 Candidatus Anadelfobacter sociabilis
AGATTTTAAAGATTCTCTTGTGGCGCTGAATAAAGAATTGTACTCTTTCGAGCACTTAGATACAGTTAAAGACGGAGTCTTTAACGAAGTTATGACAAATGTCTCCATTATAAGCGACTTTTTTATCTTGTTTATTCCGTAACTCCTTGAAAATCGTTGCAAAACGAGGATGCTTACTCTTCTTAAGATGATCACCAACAGCCTCACATAGCCCAGCTTTTGTGGGATTACATAGTAAGATAGCA
>NZ_JAJBJC010000687.1 GCF_021811825.1 Candidatus Anadelfobacter sociabilis
TAGATAGCAGCAAAATATATAGAGGAGACGTGTCGGTGGAAGAATTTACACTACTTTCTCGCGAAAGCTCTAAGATTTCTGAACTACCAATCTTTATAGACGATTCACCAGCATTAACGATTTCTGCTATTTCTTGTACTCTATTAATATTAGAATTCTCTTTACTAGGGCGAATTAATTGTAGATAATCAATAATAATCAGGTTTACGTTATGTTGTCGTTTTAAACGACGTGCTCTTGTGCGA
>NZ_JAJBJC010000688.1 GCF_021811825.1 Candidatus Anadelfobacter sociabilis
GAAAATTTCGGCCAAAGAGAAATCAGTATACTATTTAATTTATCAATGATGACTCAGAAAAACGAACTTGACTTTGATAAACATTTTAATATGATTTTAGTAGAATTTATTGAAGCAACAGGAAGAGCATATCTTCCAGAATTTTGTTTGTATACTTTTTCTAATGTGATCATATTTCTTTTGAATGCAAGATCACACTCTTCGTTCCATAGCCTTTCTTTTCTCCATTTGTGACAATCAAATTG
>NZ_JAJBJC010000689.1 GCF_021811825.1 Candidatus Anadelfobacter sociabilis
TCAAGCTATTCTTATAAAAATGTCTTACGTCGTGGATTCGTTGTTATACGAGATATTGAACATAAAAATATCATTCCCAGTGCTGATCTTTTAACCAATGGAGAGCAAATCATACTAGAATTTTTTGTGGCGATGTTTATTGATTTTATTATCATATCTAAAAGCTGCTTTTTCATATGTAAATTGCTTTGCATTTTATCGACTAAAGTAGTGCTTTTCAACATATGCATTTTATGCAATTTAAT
>NZ_JAJBJC010000690.1 GCF_021811825.1 Candidatus Anadelfobacter sociabilis
GAACATCTGCTTATGAATATAGAGTAGTAAAACGTGGAAGTAAGGGGATAATTAATATGAATCTTAGCACAACTAGTGCTTCAATAATATCTTCTACTGCAATAAATGAAAATGATGAAATATTGATAATACTAAGATCTATATCACTTTTTTTTGCAATATCAATTATACTAGTTGTTATTTGTTCAGTATTATTTGTCGATAAGAGATTGGCAATTTTTATTCTTCTGAGTGGCTCTATCTTT
>NZ_JAJBJC010000691.1 GCF_021811825.1 Candidatus Anadelfobacter sociabilis
GACTTCCGTAGAATACTTTTAGGGGATCTGTGTATTTTTTGTAGTTATCTGAGTTATGCTTTATGCCATATGCAAAGTGCTCTATGGATTCTTGTATCACCTCCGGTGATAGTACGTCGAGTTTGTAGCAAAAAGAAAGAAGAGAGAGGAAGAAGAAGCCAAAAGAATAAAGAAACTTCTGCAAGAAGGTGGTCTAATGGCAGAATACTACAATTGGGTAGCTACATTACAAGAAGAAGAGATAG
>NZ_JAJBJC010000692.1 GCF_021811825.1 Candidatus Anadelfobacter sociabilis
ATTTTTTTCTCAATTTCTATTATTTTATCATCTATTTTGTTTTCTTTTCTTTCGCTCTGAGTCAATATTGATTTTTCGTATTTTAATTCTTTATATTCCTTATTCAACGCTATTATATTGCGCATTGTCTTTATTATCAAAAAGCAGTTGAAGCCTTTCAAAGCATGAGTAAAAAAGTGTTTGATAATCCATCTATAAATCGGCATGCAATAAGTGAAATCATAGCAAAATATGAGAATTTACCT
>NZ_JAJBJC010000693.1 GCF_021811825.1 Candidatus Anadelfobacter sociabilis
ATGAGTTTTTTTAGTAATTCTTTGCGCATTTCTCTTATTTGATTGATCATATCGTAATAATTGTTTTTCCCAGTTTTTGCTCCTGTAAAGAAGAAGTGTTCTTCTATACTAATAAGATTCATCACAGAGTATGAAGGAGAAATATGGTGTATATCAAAACACTTATTAGCAGCTAGTTATAGACTAATGGAAGTGGGAACAAAAAAACTCGCTACTAATGAAAAAGAAGAAGCATATAACTTCTT
>NZ_JAJBJC010000694.1 GCF_021811825.1 Candidatus Anadelfobacter sociabilis
CAAAATATGCAGATCATAAATATTGGATTTTTGTGTGAAGATATGTTTATCTTTATAAAAGAAATAGATTTTCTTAAAATAGACCATTTAACTGTAAGCAATATCAAAAAGATTTTTGAATCACACAGTTGTGTAGTAAAAATACCTAATCTTTGTTGCACTATTTCATGAGTAATTTCTATATCCTTTACTGGATCATACATAGAAATTTGTTGTGTTTCATCTATAAGTTGAAATAGATCTTT
>NZ_JAJBJC010000695.1 GCF_021811825.1 Candidatus Anadelfobacter sociabilis
CGCGCGCATAAGTGGTAATAAAATTCATTATTTTAGGTGTAATATACTGCGCAGCAACCATTATGTCGCCTTCATTCTCTCGAAGTTCATCATCTATTAATATGAACATCTTCCCTTCTAAAACATCTCGAAAGAGAAATCTCTTCAATGAATGAATATGCATCTTTTTTATCCCAACGTAATTATTTTTTACTTGATGGTACTCTTGGTATGATTTCTGTAGAGCAAAACATTATAATTAAGAT
>NZ_JAJBJC010000696.1 GCF_021811825.1 Candidatus Anadelfobacter sociabilis
CTATTGAAATTCTACAGCCAGAAACAACTATATTGACACATCAAAGTCATGAATTGGATTATGAGCATCTAAGCAAAACATTACCGACTAATATTATTTCAGCATTTGATGGGTTACGTGTAGATCTGACTTTGCCATGTGGTTGAGAAAAGCTACGAATTCTCATTTTATCGATAGTTGTTTGAGGTGTTAATATTTGCGCTATCAACATGGGAGGATAATTCTTTTTACCTAAAAACACCTGT
>NZ_JAJBJC010000697.1 GCF_021811825.1 Candidatus Anadelfobacter sociabilis
TGAACAGCTGGCTCGGTATATGATATCAAGAGCTGATTATTTGAGTCTGTCATATTAAGTGTGTATTATTGTAAGAGAATGGCAAATAGGTTTAAACGAAGAAAGAAGCCAACAACGAATAAGTAGCCAATGGGATGATATAGCTAGACTTGTATATTCTCTTAAAAAATGCCTTATAAAACCTAATGTGATAATACAAAAATTGACTGATCAATAATCTGCTACTAAACTAGCTAAGACTTTAA
>NZ_JAJBJC010000698.1 GCF_021811825.1 Candidatus Anadelfobacter sociabilis
TGTAATGACCAAGAAGCGCTAAGAATAAATTAGCTTCATCACCATTTATTTTTTGATAAGTATATGAATTGATAATAAGTCTCATTAAATTGAATAAGTATTGAGGTTTGATAAGATATTGAGTATAGTGTCTAAAAATAAGAAGATAAAAAGAGCAGATGTACAAAAGACATAAGTGCACTGGTGAGATTATAAAATATGCGATATTATTATATCATCGATATTCGCTAAGTTTACGAGATATT
>NZ_JAJBJC010000699.1 GCF_021811825.1 Candidatus Anadelfobacter sociabilis
AATATTGGTATGGAGAATTATCAGTTCTGTTCATAATTCCTTGATCGCTTTCTTGGTAGTAACTTCCTGGACCCGGCACATTTGGTATTGATTCATCACTATCAGAGTCTTCGAAATTTTGACTAATGCTTGAAACTTTCTTCCTTCCTTTTCTCATATTTTCAACAAAACGAGTTGTAAAATTTCTTCTCTTTGTTATTTCAGTTTGTGGGAGAAGCCTCCTATCAGTCCTTCCAAATGTACTT
>NZ_JAJBJC010000700.1 GCF_021811825.1 Candidatus Anadelfobacter sociabilis
CATCTTTAATGTTAAATAAGTAGCTCTTAGCATCTTTTACATACCATTGGACAAAAAATCTTAAATCAATCATATTCTCATCGCCAGTAAGCATACAATCTTCGTTTGTAGTGTGATATTTCTCCTGGATTGCATTATCATATACCATATCCTTTTGAATCTGTAGAAAAAATTAATGTTACTAGATTGAATAAAGAAGTGATAGGATCACAAATTTTGCAAGATCAAAATCGCACTGATTCTAG
>NZ_JAJBJC010000701.1 GCF_021811825.1 Candidatus Anadelfobacter sociabilis
GCTCTGAGCGCGTGTGGTCTAGTCTCAAAGATTCTCTCGAGCAATGGCTGGGAGCCGACTGTAAAGAGAGTGGTAAAGCAAAACAACCTAAATATACAAAAAGAATTATCGTCACAAAAGAGGAGGACAAGTAAGAATAATATGAGAAGATATTTCATGACCGCAGCCTCACGATTGCTTCATTCGCACAACCTCCACTTTGAGAGAATTTTTGTAGAGCAAAATGTGGAGTTACATTACCTGAT
>NZ_JAJBJC010000702.1 GCF_021811825.1 Candidatus Anadelfobacter sociabilis
TCTACTATAAACGAAAATGGACAATTGACGCGAAACATGAAATACGAAGATATGTATTATCACCCCATAATAAGTCTTTATGGCATTCGCATATTGCGTACGATCAACCTTCTATCAACAAAATTTCTGCAAATCGATTAAAAGCTACTATAGGATTATCACTCAAGTCACAAATTTTCATCAAGATCTCAGCTTCTTTCTTATAGTACTCTTCTTTGGATAGTGCAATTTTATATGCTGGCAAA
>NZ_JAJBJC010000703.1 GCF_021811825.1 Candidatus Anadelfobacter sociabilis
TTTAAAATCTCATCCTCAATTCTCTTTCCTATTGTCCAATATAATAATACAATTGCCGAATTTACCGTAGTCGCAACATTTTGTTTGCTTCTTTTAATTATATCGGCAATATCACTCAATAAAAATAATTCCTCTAAAATTTTATGAATAAGTATATCAAAAATAATTTACCGATAATGATAAAGTGATAATAACTTTACAAGATTATAGACAAAAAGCAACGAATAATCTATATCGAGGTTGCG
>NZ_JAJBJC010000704.1 GCF_021811825.1 Candidatus Anadelfobacter sociabilis
GGAATGAGGAGTATTTATATGCTGGATATTGTCCAATATCATCTCTATTGCAGCTGCTTCATTTCCTGATTTTAACTGCTTGACAATCGATTTTATGATATTAGATGCTTCAATATCTTCCATCTCTACTATCATGTTATTCTCACAAGTTTGCGATATTCTTGACAGTATTATCTTCATTATTATATGATCATTATCATGATTCATTAGCCGATAGGGCTAATTATCACATAATAAAAAAATAT
>NZ_JAJBJC010000705.1 GCF_021811825.1 Candidatus Anadelfobacter sociabilis
ACATTGATCGAAAACTATACAAATATCAAAGTGAGTGTTTAGTAACAAATTACTTACTACTTTCAGTGTATTACAAAATCTTTTAAGATTGATTTTTTTTTTATTACAACCTACTAAAGATCAGCTCTAAACATCTTTGCAGTTTCTCATGTATCCATTATATCACTATTTCTTACCTTCTATCAAGTTTAAAGCTTCGATATGAGCTGATCTTTAGTAGGTTGTACTAAAAAAAAAATCAATCT
>NZ_JAJBJC010000706.1 GCF_021811825.1 Candidatus Anadelfobacter sociabilis
TATCTCTATACTCATATGCTGTATTTATTAAACTGTTTCTATTAGCTTTTTATGCCTTTCTCTACACTTCTACTACACTTATTTTTCAATTAAAGGAATTACGTGATAGTATTATACCACTATTTTTATAGCTGCTGCATTTATGGTCAATAGTCTTATTCTTGCAAAACTAGATAAGTTAAGATTTGATGAGAGTAAAAATATAATTGATGAAGCAGAAAAAGAAGAAATTCTTGCAAAAATTC
>NZ_JAJBJC010000707.1 GCF_021811825.1 Candidatus Anadelfobacter sociabilis
GCTTACTTCTTCACGAAGAACTGGTTCCAAATTAACGCTGATAGCGCCTTTTTGAGTCCCACATATGTAACCAAAGCTACAAATCATGATTCAAAGAATTTGAACAATATACAAACTAATAATGATCGTTCTTAATCTCTTGTATATATTTAGCATGAAGGTGCGTATTTACCTTAATTCCCGTGTTTATGTTTATAAACTTTTGATAGACATAAAATATAAATTCCTGCAATTCCTTATTATTT
>NZ_JAJBJC010000708.1 GCF_021811825.1 Candidatus Anadelfobacter sociabilis
TTGATTATTATCTTGATAGCCCCTTTCAGCTGATGCATTACGAAGTATATTATTTTCAACAATTTTTCTATTAATATTTCTAGAGCCCAACTCTCTATTTTGAACTTGATTTGAAGCAAAAGCAGGGCTAAAGAAATGAGTCAAGATGTTGGTATGCTTTTATGCTAACTATTTTATAGACAGAGAAAATGTTGAACAAGAGAGATACTATTCAAGATTAAGAAGGGCGACTCAAAAGCAAAATG
>NZ_JAJBJC010000709.1 GCF_021811825.1 Candidatus Anadelfobacter sociabilis
CGCCAAAACAATACAAAGAGAAGACAGTTTTTAAATATAACTCCTATAAAGTGAATTATAGAAGTAATGTTAACACTATAACTTATCATTTTTTCTAGTCTTGTTTAATTTTGTCCACTCCATTATAATGACTGCCATCATATTCAATAATGATTTTATAACGTAACTTCTCCAATTTTCACATGCTGTACATATTTTTATTTCTCAATAAATATCAACATATTGAATGGTGAAGTGCAATTAAT
>NZ_JAJBJC010000710.1 GCF_021811825.1 Candidatus Anadelfobacter sociabilis
GGGGTTTTTAAAAGAAAATTTTTTGACAAGTTCTTCCACTTCTTCATAAGAAAAGCCAAAATATTTGCTAAAATTTTGATCACTAATGCCAAAAATTTTTGTATTGTTACAGCCAGAGCCAAACTCTAAAATTAATGGAAAATTTCTAACTATATCTATGGAAGGTGAATATGAACTAAAATTTGACAACCAAATATCGTTGTTTAAATATAATTGGTTTACAGATTCAGATAACGAGGAGTTTT
>NZ_JAJBJC010000711.1 GCF_021811825.1 Candidatus Anadelfobacter sociabilis
TTTTGTTACTATTATGATTGTTAATATTCTCACTAAGAAACTCATCAAATAACTGCATTTCATTGATCATCTGAAAACATAATTCATATTTTCCCTGCTCCCATAGTGAAATTAACATGTTATTTGATGAGTTTCTTAGTGAGAATATTAACAATCATAATAGTAACAAAATACAGAAACATATAAATGACCTATTATTCAATAAAACAGGAGAGAGTGATAAAGCATTTTTTGAATACATAATC
>NZ_JAJBJC010000712.1 GCF_021811825.1 Candidatus Anadelfobacter sociabilis
AATCACAATAATGAATCAATTCAATGAATCTGAGGTATATAAAACGTCTAGCAAGCATATTGCAGATGAAGACTATATACTTCATGACACTGAACTTAAGGTAAGAAATGATCGTAAATTTGCAACTTTCACATTTACTAATTCTCCAGATAACAATTTTTGAAAATTCAAATTTGATTCTACATTATGAGCAGCATTTTTTAAACTCTCTCTCAATAATTTGTCATCTCCTGTTTTAATCCAAT
>NZ_JAJBJC010000713.1 GCF_021811825.1 Candidatus Anadelfobacter sociabilis
CTTTCTGGTATTTTTTTGATGAATTATGGAGTAATTCGTCTTACAATGGAATTATATAGAGAGCCAGAAATAATTATAAACATCTTAAATTGGGAAATTTCTATGGGACAATTACTATCAATTCCACAAAAATTTAAAGACCAGTATGAACATAAAAGAATTACTGAAGACCATAACACAAAAATACTACAGAATGTGTTATACTTTTTTTGCGATAAGATTTTATAAATTCTTTTTACATTACG
>NZ_JAJBJC010000714.1 GCF_021811825.1 Candidatus Anadelfobacter sociabilis
CTAGTCCTCTGTAAAATATATATTCATTGACTAATTACGATCTATAATTTTGCTGTTGCAGCTTAGTGCGAAATTTAAAATAACTTTATTTATTGCATTAAACTTTATCAACAATCAGCTATTCAATGTATTAACTTTGTATTGTGAAGAATTGGTAATTTCTTTTTTTTCATTCTCTACAATTTCTTTATAAGAGTAGTTATCACTGTTTTTATTTTGTGTTGAATTGATTATAGGCATTTCTT
>NZ_JAJBJC010000715.1 GCF_021811825.1 Candidatus Anadelfobacter sociabilis
TTTAGAGGAAAAAGTTAAAAAAGCACATGAAAAATTGAATAAAAGTGATGTCTTGGTACTGAAAGATCCAAAGTCTAAACTTAGACTTAATAATTTGCGTAGAATAAGAAGCTCGAACAATTCCCTCTTTTTCTTCATTTGTTCAATTAACCTCTTTGATATTATTAATGATTCTTTATTCTCTTCATTAGCTCCTCTTATCTTTTGTGGATCGTCATTCTTACCTGCCTTACTAATTGAAGCTT
>NZ_JAJBJC010000716.1 GCF_021811825.1 Candidatus Anadelfobacter sociabilis
GTTTGGTGAAAGCTAGTTGATTTCAACAGATAGTCTCCTAGCTTTTTTTTAAATAAATCTATATTTCCATTCAATAATGATTCCAAAAATTCATTATATTCAGCTGTCTCAATTCCTAAAAATTGTTATCTGGAGAATTAGTAAATGTGAAAGTTGCAAAAGAATATAATGCAGAAGAATTAAATGAAAACAATGCTTTGTGGCATCTTGCATTATACTCTGGTTATATCACCGCTTCAGATTC
>NZ_JAJBJC010000717.1 GCF_021811825.1 Candidatus Anadelfobacter sociabilis
GTTATAAGAATATTTCTTTTATTGAAGAAGAGTGCATGTAGGTGCTCAGTTTTTTTAGTACCAATTATAAATTGACAGTAATTTATGATTGAAAACCAACTTTTCACCATATGTATAGCATTTTTTTGTGGAAGGCTTATTTTGTATATAACAGATGACTAAAGCATGCTGAAAGGTGATCGATCGCGATCCGAGCATCGCTGTAGATTACGTAAAAAGTTTCAAAAATCACCACTAGGGATGC
>NZ_JAJBJC010000718.1 GCF_021811825.1 Candidatus Anadelfobacter sociabilis
TTATCACAAGTGTATATGTTGAGTGTGTATTTTCATATATTTTTTATATTCATTGCTAAGTATTTTATGAATTTTTCTTACTGTTTCTCAAAATTTTTTATTAGATTTTTCTTTTTTTAGCTATTAAAATACAAGCCAATGGTACACTGTTTTCAATCCATAGAAATAAGTATAATATTATCTTCAACCATTCGCAACTTCTGCTCAGTGCGCTATTATTCGCTGATACATGATCTATTGGACT
>NZ_JAJBJC010000719.1 GCF_021811825.1 Candidatus Anadelfobacter sociabilis
TTCTATCACATTATTTTGTACTTCATTCTCTATTTCCTTCTTCTTGTCTTTGCCTAAATCATCTTCTAGTACTTTCTCTTCTACTACATCCTTATTCGATATACCTTTATTTCTTCTATCGAGCCAATAAATCATAATATAAATAATAGTGAGAATGCTGAAATAGTTAATCTAGAAAGTCAAGATTTGCGATCGAGTAAAATTAAAGTCACAGAAGATAATGATGATGATAAGCTAATTAATA
>NZ_JAJBJC010000720.1 GCF_021811825.1 Candidatus Anadelfobacter sociabilis
TCACTCAGTAACGAAAATGTTTCATTTGTGCCAGATAAAGCAGATAGCTCCAAATAATTAAACTGTATACCATGAGGTTGGCAGCTCATACCATTTGTAAGAGCAGAGTTTAGCTCCTTTTGCAAAGATTGGTAATAATACGGATGTTTTATCATTACTACATAACCGTTCTGAATTTGAATCTGTAAAAAAACCATCAGCTTTTTATAATTATTTTCTTTATTTTTACTGTAATTATTTCTAT
>NZ_JAJBJC010000721.1 GCF_021811825.1 Candidatus Anadelfobacter sociabilis
TTATTTATTTTCTCTAAGAACATATCAATTATATGATAAAAGAAAGACTCTTGAATATACAGCAACAAGCATCTTCACCATACATATCAGCATATGTTTCTGCATCAGCTGGAAGTGGTAAAACAAGGAATATATGGTTTGATGATATATTGAGAAGGTATGGTTATTTGAAAGGCGATTTGTGATTGCGTAATTGAGAATATACGAATGGTGCGCTGTGTAGTTTTGGGGGTGACCTAACGCT
>NZ_JAJBJC010000722.1 GCF_021811825.1 Candidatus Anadelfobacter sociabilis
TCTAAATATTCGAAATGAAGATTCTTCTTATGCATTTTATGATCAAATTTACAAAGATTTCAAAATAAGCAAATCTGATATAATATTAAAAACCTTCGTGCTTGCATCGCTTAACTTAGATGTTGAATTTGAATTAATAGGAGATAAGCGTACATGCTTTATCGAAAATCATGCATATCTTGGATTCATAAGTGGATTTTGAATTAAAAGTGTAATCGGAACATTTTTAAATTCAGTAGATGGT
>NZ_JAJBJC010000723.1 GCF_021811825.1 Candidatus Anadelfobacter sociabilis
GGTTATTTGTATCACTTGCATAGGGATAATTTATATAAAGACCACCAAATTGCACACTCGGTAAAAATACCAGACCACATCGATATTTATTTTTGCAATATAAATTATCATAGTAACTGGCAGAGAAAATGGATATAATGAAAAAATATTTGATTACTGCTCACCAGAAATTGTCATCATTTCAGATGGAAAAAAAACATATGATACGCAAGATCATAATTTATACTCAAATCATACAGTTGGA
>NZ_JAJBJC010000158.1 GCF_021811825.1 Candidatus Anadelfobacter sociabilis
CCCCAAAACCCCAAAACCCCTGATGCAAGTGTTATAATTGAATATAAGGTATATAATAATTATAAAATATTTATAATTTTATTAAAGATGTTGTCTAAGTATCTGCTTAAGCAAAAGGCAGCTTGGAAGTTTGGTCAGGTATAATTTAAATTTAAAATATAATTCATTACTATTATGCTTAATTTAGAGGTCAATCTCAACAACTATGGATGGATCATACGAAAATAAAAATTCTTCAAGTTCATATGGAAAATACTACGCCATCATGGCTGGATCAGTTTTTGCAGGACTGTTTGCTTACTCCATGTCTTCAAAGAAAGACGGAGAAGCCTGGCTCTTCAGAGACGATATTGGATCGCCATACGGAATCAAAGGTTACGAAGAACAAGTTAACTCAGTCGGAGTTGATCACGGTCACAATTACTGGCCATCCGAAGTTACATTTCAAACTTATAACTCTGCAACGTAAGATGGTGGTTTTATTTGGTTTAGATTGAGAAGAGGGTTCAAGGTATTCTGCAGAGTTTGCCAAGGATGTCACGGAGCAATGCACAAGAAATACGACTTGCTTGTTGACAAAGGTTTCAAGCAAAGAGAATTAATGGATAAAATGATATTCTTGCAACAACTCCATCCAGCCCATCAAAAGTACAAGGGAGATTACTTCCAAGAGTGGGACTACAGACAGAGAGTAATTCACGACAGAATCTGGGCTCCATATTTTACAGTGCACCAGGCTAAAGGAGCCAATGGTGGACTATGGCCAAAAGACTTGACACACGGAAACAGCAAGAATCCAGGAATGATCAACCATGTTTACAACCTCATGACTGGGTACCACTACAACCCTCCATTCGGACACGATGTGCCAGAAGGAAAGTACTTCAACCCATACTTCGATCACATGATCATCGGAATGCCTCCTCAGCTATATGACGGAATGATTGAGTATGAAGATGGTACTCCAGCATCAGCTCCACAGATGGCTCATGATGTATCTGAATATCTTATGTTTTTATCAAGAGATAGAGTTCCAGACACAAAAGTTATTATCTGGCATTGTCTCATAGTTGCTACTATTTTCTATTTCATATCATATTTCTATACAAAGTATCACTTTGTCAACATTCTTTCACAGAGATTTGAAGTTTATGCAGTAAAGAATGGTGGATACAAGAAATTTAGAGAGAAAATGTACAAGACAAACAAAATTCCAGGAAACCTACACTCCCAATTCTCATAAGCTATTAGTGATTATAAGTATTCCTGTGATAAATACCAAAATAATTTTAAAGCAGTATGTAGCAAATTGAAATAAAATTTATCAACCTAATTAAAATTTATTTAGTTTTAAAAATGAGCAAACCACGAATTGAGTGGACAAGTAACGCTGGAAATTCTTTAAGAAGATCTCAATTGAATTTTGATCGTCCTAGACACAAGAGAGATTATGAATATGATGATGAAAATCCAAATAATGTAAGAGAACCTTACTATGATTCAAATGCCAAACTATATGACAGGTCTGGCTCAGAATTGGGATATAGAGTTCCAAGATCATCTCAAGAAAGACAGGATGAAGTTGAACGAGAGAAACTACTTGAAGACTTTAAATATAATGTTGCAAAGAATTGAACAGCAACTGAAAAGAAAGTATATAAAGCTCTGGAACTTAGCAGTGATGAAATCACACGACTTAACAATAAAGTTGACATTCTCAACAAAAGACTATATGACAGTCAACCTGTTGATCCCAATGAAATTAAAGATTATATTGATAGCAGACTTTTTGAATTGAATCAAAAGAACAACTCTGCATATGAAGAATTAGAAGAGCAAAATCAAAAGCTATCTTTTCAGTTCGATAATCTAAAATAAAGCAGTAGATGTGTTGTTAGCTGAAAGAGATAATAATACAGTCAATCAAGAGTTTCATGACGAGATTACCAACTTACATAAGGCCAAAAGAGAGCATGGAACAAAGTTGGATCAAGTTGTCGATAAGCTAGCCGATTTAGATGTTCGAATTTATGAAATTAAGGAAGATGCAAATAAAAATAAAAAGAACATTATCGAGAATGGAACAATTAATTCTGAAGTCATTGGTAGAATCGAAGACATAAGAAAAATACATAATGATGACATAAACCAACTTAACTCTAAAGTCACGAAGAAGTTTGACGAGATTCAGTTTGCAATTAATGGAATTGACAAAGACCTCGAAGAAATAGAAAGAAGGAGAGTTAATGGAGAAAACGAAATTAAATAAGACACTTATCTATAACAAAGATAGCAACATCGATACAGAAATAATGGACTTGAGAAGAAGACTTAACATTCTTGAGCAG
>NZ_JAJBJC010000724.1 GCF_021811825.1 Candidatus Anadelfobacter sociabilis
CGTCTTTTCTTCACTAACTTGTTGTTTTTTATCACTCTGATCATCACCTCCATTGTTAAGAAGAATCTTTTGTTTCAATGCGTTACCATTTTCAGAAACTTTTAATTCTTTGATTCCATTTTGTGAAGAAGGGTGATATTATATCGAGGGTTGGAAAGAGTGGAGCTGTAGATATTCCTCAATTATATTTTTCTATAAAAAGCAATAAAGTTACTGTAAATCCTGAATCCACGCAATAAATAGG
>NZ_JAJBJC010000725.1 GCF_021811825.1 Candidatus Anadelfobacter sociabilis
TACAGCATTAAATATTTTTATATCACAAAATTGGCAATGGCAAGCTGTACATGGAGCAATGGCAATTGAATTACTTAATAATAAAAAAAATCCACAAAATTTTTTACAACTCATACCAATACTGGAAAATTGACATTTTTTGCAAAATTTTCTATCACACCATTAATTAGATCATCTTGTTGTTTAGTAAATTCACCAAATATCACAGCTTTAACATCATTTAATGCTCCTGCGTTGCTTAAAT
>NZ_JAJBJC010000726.1 GCF_021811825.1 Candidatus Anadelfobacter sociabilis
TTTACTTACTATAATAAATTAGGTTAGATTGGCGATGTAATTGAGTAAATCTCAATCCACTATTTGACACTGCTTCTTAGTTCTTCAATATGCCACTTTATATGATAATCCAACTTGATTTATTATAGTAAGTAAAAGTGGATAGTAAGTAGAAGTGGTAATAATTTGAATCAAATATCTTATCATAAAAGCATAGACGCAGATTCGTAAACAAATTTCTAGATATCAAACATTTTGAATATGC
>NZ_JAJBJC010000727.1 GCF_021811825.1 Candidatus Anadelfobacter sociabilis
CTGACCTCAAGATCAGAGAGTGTTTTTTTACGCCCTTTATATACACCACGTTTTTTGGCAAGAGCAATACCTTCTAATTGACGCTCTTTAATTAACGAGCGCTCAAACTCTGCGAATGCTCCCATCAACAATTAACGAAGCTGCGGGGGTTAAGATCTATGGCACTGTTAACAAAATAGTTTATAAAGTTTAGCAATAGCAAGAGCAATAAATGCAAGGAATGTAGAATCCATTTATCGAATCT
>NZ_JAJBJC010000728.1 GCF_021811825.1 Candidatus Anadelfobacter sociabilis
TTACCTCTCGGAGCCTTTTTAGCTTTTGCTGCTTTAGCTGCCTTTGCTGCTTTTGCAGCTTTCTCTAATTTTTCTTTTAATTTTGGATCGTTCCGCTCTGCCTCTTCCTTCGCACCTTTTGGATCAAACTTTGGAGCAAGAGCCTTTATTAGGAAAACTAAACCAAGAAGAATTGATTTAAGGAAAAATCATTTAGAAGATTCTGATGGATCTTCATTGTTAAGTGATAGTGAAATTGAAGAAA
>NZ_JAJBJC010000729.1 GCF_021811825.1 Candidatus Anadelfobacter sociabilis
TTTTTTATGATTTCTAAATACACATAGAATGACTATTCTATCTACTTCTACCTTTATTATCATATTCCATCATTTTTTTGTTTTTTAGCTTATTTTCGAATATTCCTATTTTAGATACTTCAGGAGATATCTCTTTTTCATATGTTTTTTTTACGGAAAGTTCTCTATCTGTAACATTTTCCTCTTTTGTTATATTTAGATTTTGCGAATGTTGTAAATTCAATTCGTCAGTCTTCATATCATA
>NZ_JAJBJC010000730.1 GCF_021811825.1 Candidatus Anadelfobacter sociabilis
TCATACCTCGTTTCATATATCAAAGTCTCTCTGTTTCATTTAGCTTATTTTAAAAGATCAAAATTTTCTTACAAAGGTATTTGTTGACTGACTGATTTTGCACTTCCGCTAATAGTTGTTGCTTTTTCTAAGATTGAAAAAATAAAGCTATATCTATTGATGGTAGTAGAGGTAATGGTGTTAGGATATAAGTTCTATAGCTTTCGCCCGCCACTTCTTTGATGACATATTTCCCAATTCTAGT
>NZ_JAJBJC010000731.1 GCF_021811825.1 Candidatus Anadelfobacter sociabilis
ACAGTGAAAATATATTAATATAGTATGCATTATGTATGAATGATTTAATTGTAATAAAATTTCCATATCTTGGAATATAAATAATCATATGTAAATTTCAATTGGAGTTGTTGTATACAACAAAAAGTGTCGAAAGTCACGGTATTGGATATGTCATCGATATAAATTATCAAGAACAATACTATAATAGTAGTGCAGAATTAAAACACATAAATGGGGCTTATTACAATAAGCCTGGTGGTAG
>NZ_JAJBJC010000732.1 GCF_021811825.1 Candidatus Anadelfobacter sociabilis
CTCATTTAAGTAGCTTTAAAAAATATGTAATAGAGTATGAGCATATCATAACAATTATCAAATCGAAAGAACAGCATATGTATAGTCAGTCTATGCATTTACTAAAAAAAGGCTTCTCAAATTTTGTGGTGCAGCAACATTTTCATCGACTATTGTTGTGATATTTGTATTTTGTGGTGCAGCAACATCTTTGTCGACTGTAGGTAGAGATAGCTGTGATGTTCCATCATTTGGGTTGATTGGA
>NZ_JAJBJC010000733.1 GCF_021811825.1 Candidatus Anadelfobacter sociabilis
CTTACAACAGTATCTTTAATTTTTGTTTGTTTACTAGCAGTGAACATATAATTTATTTATAATTTGTTTATGAATATAGTGTAGCGCAAAATAGCTACATTATCTAGGAAAATATTCTATCTCAAATTAAGTTACATAAAGGGATACCATTTGCTATAGAAATACCTAATAAAGAAACAAAAAAAGGCATTCATGATGCACAAAGTGGAAAGAATGTTACTATCTGTAAAGATTCAAAAGATAT
>NZ_JAJBJC010000159.1 GCF_021811825.1 Candidatus Anadelfobacter sociabilis
TTATAATTTTTTAAAAACTGTATGAATAACTTACTAATATACTAATGTCTACCTAATACACTTAATTCCACATCTAAGATGCGTGATTAATAAGAGTCAAATTAATAGTCAGTGTGCTTTTGATTTCTTATTCTTTCGTGCAAAAAATTCTAGGAATAATATTCCAAAAGCTCCAAGAATAATTGCTGAATCTGCCAAATTAAATGCAGGATAATGATAATTTTTAAAATGAAGATCTAAAAAATCTATTACTGCACCATATATTAATCTATCTAAAATATTACCAATCGCCCCTCCTATTATAAAACTTACAAATATAAAGTTGTTAACACAATAATGTTGTCTATGAAAGTAGTAATAACATGATAAAGTTAGTATTATAAGTAGTGAAAATAAAACAAAAATATATTGATTAAGTTGATATTTACCAAAAAGCCCAAAGCTTATACCAAAATTATAAACAAGGACAATATTAAAAAAATCATTTATACGATAAAAATCATTTATTTGTAACATTAAACTGTTTATCACCAAAGTTTTTACATATTGATCACAAAGCACTACAGCAAATATAATTGATATAACTTGATAGTTAATTTTCATATTTAAAGTATATAGTAAATTCTTGTTATTAAGAAATTTTTAGTACAACTACTCTATTGTTATTTTGATTATAGAAGATATTGACTTTACTGAATATTAACATTTCCATATTTCTTTTACTCTACTACAAAAATATCTACCCCTTTCCTCAAAATTTTGCCATTGATCCAATGATGAATGTGCCGGAGAAAGCAGGACAGTAGCGACATATTTTATACTATTAATATCATTTTTAATAGTGATTAAGGCATTTTCAACAGTGTAACATTTTTCATATGGTAATTGATTCTGCTCACATAATACAGCTAAATCTTCAACTACAGCACCTATTAAATAGGCTTTTTTTATATTATGAAATGTACCAGTCAGAGCTGTAAGATCTTCCCCTTTAGACCTTCCTCCTACAATCCAATATATATTTTGAAAAATTTCTAAAGCACACACACTAGATGCTACATTTGTAGCTTTACTATCATTAATAAATTTTATTCCATTTTGCTCAGCAACCAATTGTGCTCTATGTGGCAATCCATCAAATTTAGATATCGCATCTAATATTTCTTCAACAGTAAGTTTTAGGTTAAGACTTAAACAAACAGCAATAGCACAACATATATTTTCAGCATTGTGCCATCCTAAAAGAGAGATGGGGAGCAAATTTGATATGTCTAATCTAAAATAGTCTATACCACAAATATCTTTTATTTCTAGTATGCTATCTATAATACTAATACCTCTTTGTAGTCTAGATTTTACTGAAAATGGAATAAAATTTTTATCATCTATATCTGCACTTATTTTACTAATTATAGGGTAAGCATTATTGTAATCTTTTGGCATAATACGTATGCCATCATGTTGTATTAAATCAAATATTTTTATTTTTGACAGTGTATAATCTGTTATGTCTTCATAGCGATCAAGGTGATCTGACGTAATATTAGTACACACAGCAACATCTAATAATATATTAGATGTAATATCTAACTGAAAAGATGAAATTTCGAGCACATATATTAACGAATTCGTGCCACTATATGTATCATATGGAAGGACATCAAGCACTGGATTTCCTATATTTCCAGCAGCATATATCATTGTATCATTACATTTTTTTGTTAAAGTAACTTTTAATATAAAAGTTATGAGAGTGGTTGTAGTAGATTTGCCATTACTCCCAGTTATACCTATCAATATTGCATTTTTATTATTCTGTTTAAGAGTTTTATAAAATAAATCAATATCACTAATAATTTTTATACCTAAAACCTTAGCTTGTTTGATGATTTTATGAATTTTTAAACCTTGCGTTACTATACCGGGACTTATTATCATAAAATCAATTCCAATATCTGCAATTTTATTGCATATATCCTCTGTATTAAAAACAATCAAAGTGTTTTTATTCAAAGCATTAGATAATTTTGGATTTGAATAGATAGCACTAATTTTTTTCTTATCATCATCTATTATGATTATTCTTCTAACTCTAGAGTAAAGTAGAAAATGTAGAGCAGATTCTCCAGTTTTACCAAACCCCATGATTGCTATAACTTTATCTTTGTATATATCTGGTATAATCATAATTCTAGCTATAGTTAAACTTAAATTGTATATAGATAAAAAAGGCTAATTAAAATAATATACATGAAGTTAGCGCAATTTTAGGGTTGCTAATCCTATTAGAGCTAAAAAAATCGCTATTATCCAAAACCTAATTACTATTTTACTCTCACTCCAGC
>NZ_JAJBJC010000734.1 GCF_021811825.1 Candidatus Anadelfobacter sociabilis
TGATTTTAGTAATTTCAGTTGTTATCAACATGTTTAGTGTGATTATTAAAAATAGTATTTATCAAAAAGACACAAATACTATCATTACTAACGTCTCGTCATATATATCTCCCGCACTCAAATACATGTGTTATAATTGATAATTTATAAAATATTGCGCTACAAGAATAAGCGCAAATAGTTTGAAAAATGCCAGAAAGTATAGCATATTTGCAACCAACCTCATTTTTTATAGCTGCAAATA
>NZ_JAJBJC010000735.1 GCF_021811825.1 Candidatus Anadelfobacter sociabilis
ATATCAGATTTCATTACTATTGTTGCAAAATATTCAATACCCCTTGCATTGATCGGTAGGCTTTGAATGATTGGGTACAATTTGTCATTCATTTTCTGTAATTTTTCAAAATCTTGAGTATTAAATTATTACTGGAGCAAAAGATAGAGATCCCTAAATATCATGCTCTTCTTTTGATAATTTCCAATATATTGCAACAATATAAAAATTCCTTGCTCAAAATATTAAATGAATATTTATCTAT
>NZ_JAJBJC010000736.1 GCF_021811825.1 Candidatus Anadelfobacter sociabilis
TTTATGATAAGAACACCAGTACGAGATAAAGCAAAGCAATTCTCTAAATTACTCAAAAAAGAACGACCAGATTATAATTATTTAAGAGAGGTGTTTAGGCATATCCGTAAGGAGATGAATATCAAAAAGGTGATTTCTATCAGCATAGTAACATTCGATCTAGGTCATGGTGAAGATTACATATACCGTGGTTCAACAAACTTCATAGGTATGAATAAACACGATGAACTACAACTAAGTACTA
>NZ_JAJBJC010000737.1 GCF_021811825.1 Candidatus Anadelfobacter sociabilis
TCTGAATATGGGGGGACCACCCTCCAAGCCTAAGTACTCCCTATTGACCGATAGTGAACTAGTACTGTGAAGGAAAGGTGAAAAGAACCCCGACAAGGGGAGTGAAATAGACCTGAAACCAAATGCTCTTTTTATATTTGATATAAGAACACACATAGATTAACGCATGCAGAACTAACTCAGCATCGTTTGTTATAGCTGCTTTCGCAACTATCGCAGTTTATATCATTTCACTTTTGCTTTC
>NZ_JAJBJC010000738.1 GCF_021811825.1 Candidatus Anadelfobacter sociabilis
TGAAAGGGCAAGAAGACTTGGAGTAAGTGCATCGGGAATTAGATATGCTAAAAAACGTTTGGGGATTAGCTATAAAAAAACTCTAAATCACCCCAAAGCGGCTCCCGTCAAAAGATCTATGTTTTGCGTGAGCCCATTTTTTCTCCATTGGGTTGAGATCAGGAGAGTAAGGGGGTAGATAAAGTAGCGTGTGCCCGGAATCCTGTAATAATTTTTGCATGTCTTTGCCTTTATGAAAGGAAGC
>NZ_JAJBJC010000739.1 GCF_021811825.1 Candidatus Anadelfobacter sociabilis
TTTTTTGATCATATTATTTTGGTCTGTTAGCAAAATTTTTGATAGGGAATAAGTAGCATGAGACTTCTTACATATAAGAAATTTAGTTTTGTACCTATTTATATTCTAATGGATTGAAGTTTTGTAATACAAATATATAAAAGAATCGATAAATACAATAATAACAATCCTCTACAAAAATATCTGCTGCAGTCTAATATCATAAAACAATTTTTCTACGTGACTCATACAATTTCACTACCAT
>NZ_JAJBJC010000740.1 GCF_021811825.1 Candidatus Anadelfobacter sociabilis
TGACCTCATATCATTTAAATTTTTTTCGTGACCAGATACTGAAAAGTAGACGCCTAAAGGTATCAAGTGTGAATAGAAAAATTCAAACATTCAAAAGATTTTTTAGATTTTTAACAGATCAAAAAATGATTTTCGAGAGATAAAATGAAAAATTTAGCTGAAAAATACAAAACAAAAGAACATCTCAAACACCCCATAAACACTATATCATAGAAAAATTATAGTGCGTATAATACACTAATGC
>NZ_JAJBJC010000741.1 GCF_021811825.1 Candidatus Anadelfobacter sociabilis
GCTTTAAGGGCGCTTGATCTTACTACGCCACAATATACAGTACTTGCACAACTCGAGTTAAAGCCCGGAGCGTTCAATGCGGCATTTGCAAGGTCAGCCTTTATCACAGCACAAACTATGCATGGCAAAGATGCTGTTGTTTTAGCAGCAAAAAACTTTGGTGGAATGTTGCGCGCGACATCCAAATCAGGTCACGCTTTACAAGCCATAATCAAATCATGTTCGCCTATGATATAGGCGTCCT
>NZ_JAJBJC010000742.1 GCF_021811825.1 Candidatus Anadelfobacter sociabilis
TCAAGACTTCCAGTAGGCTCATCAGCTAATATGATAGAGGGGTTGTTGACTATACTACGAGCGATAGCAACTCTTTGTTGCTCTCCTCCAGAAAGCTCTGTTACAAATTTTTCACTATGCTCTTTGACAGATATATAGAATTATATGAGAAATGTATATTAATCTTTGTGTTTTATGGTGAATTTAATTATTTAGATTGTAGAATGGTTTGATATAAGTTAGATCAAAAACGACCTATTATCCG
>NZ_JAJBJC010000743.1 GCF_021811825.1 Candidatus Anadelfobacter sociabilis
AGATAGTTTTTTGTATACTTATAACATTTGTTCATTTTGAGTGGATCGATTTGTTCATTTTGAACAAATGCGATTTCACTAGGGGTTGAGAAGTGATATAGGGACTTAGAGCAGAGTTCTGAGAGCCCTCTTCTATATGCGGAATTGAGTTATTAGCAATATATCTACTTATCGTAGAAGTAGATACTTTTGCTAACTCCGAAATCATCCTTTGATGGATTCCTAGTTCTCCTAAATAATTATT
>NZ_JAJBJC010000744.1 GCF_021811825.1 Candidatus Anadelfobacter sociabilis
ATTTTTTAACCTAAGTTTAGGATCAGAAAACCAACCCACAACTCCTTTTTTAATATCATGTGAATTAAAGGATTTTGCCATTTAGTTGAATTGAGTATTGAGTTAATTATTTCCTATAACCTCCATCCACTATAGACGATCCATTCGTACTAAAAGCATATAACTCAATCGAGAGATTCAACTGGACTGATGCAGAGTACGACGGATATATCAGAGCGCGGCTCCTGGCGGAAGCAGAAGAACT
>NZ_JAJBJC010000745.1 GCF_021811825.1 Candidatus Anadelfobacter sociabilis
AGTCCTCCCCATTGTACAATACAAACCAATTCTCCAAACAAGGATTTCCTTAAGCTTATCCTGTAGTATCGAGTTTTGCTTTTATAGAGGAAGCTGCTTTGCTTTAAGGGAGGTAACATTGGGTGTTTTTAAAGTAATGGTATAGGTGATTGCTTATTTCCACATGTTACGAGACCGTAATCAGTAAGTCTTCAACTGTCAATATCTCTTTGCTTATTTTTTAAAGATCATACAAGATCACGT
>NZ_JAJBJC010000746.1 GCF_021811825.1 Candidatus Anadelfobacter sociabilis
CTTACAAATACGACAATCATGTATTTTTAGATGAAAAATTAAATGCTCAAATAGCACACGCAAACAATGGTGGTATGATATTTGATAGCTTGCATAGAGCTATTGAAGAAGGAGTCGTTGAAGAGATGGAATACGGTCTTATAAATCAATGTAGCTCTGAAGATTTCCATAATGAGAAAGCATTCAACAAGAGTTTTTATGCAGCTAAAAAAGCTATATTAGAAGCTTTCAATAATCAAGATT
>NZ_JAJBJC010000747.1 GCF_021811825.1 Candidatus Anadelfobacter sociabilis
ATGATTTCAGGAATAGAAGAAATCATACCTCGTATATCTCTTATAGATTATCTCACACAGATAACAAAGAGAATATGTAATCACTAAAAGAGGGATATTATGACACATATAGTGTTATTTGGAAATGCTCAGGTAGTGGAAAATTTATTCCTGTTTGGCTTATAGTTTTTTGTCTATTTTCTATATATCTAGAAAGAGACTGTTGTCTCTCATCTAAATCTATAGAAGCCACTTTAAACCCCA
>NZ_JAJBJC010000748.1 GCF_021811825.1 Candidatus Anadelfobacter sociabilis
GTAGATCTAATGCGCTTCCATTAGAATGAGTATCAATGTATGATGATAGGTGCGATAATATATATCCTCTTATCTCTGAGGAAGAATCATCGCGATCCCAATACGTTAATACGCTTTGCATTTTTTGTAGTAAGAGCTGTAGCGGATCATGTTGCTAGTAAGAAAATCGCACTCCTCAAAGATAAAGCTGAGGAGTATACTCACAATATTAATACATTAGAAGGACATGCAGCAGCAGAAATC
>NZ_JAJBJC010000749.1 GCF_021811825.1 Candidatus Anadelfobacter sociabilis
TTGCAAATAAAATATTCCCCCAATAATACATTAAATAAAAACGTAGTAAGTATAGCACAAAAACTCCTAAAGGTGATGTACTTAAAGATATTTAAGATCCCACATTTACCAACAAAAAGAAGAAATACTAGTTGATACTTACAAACGTGCGCTTGGTATGGACAGCTAATAAAATAGATAAATGTGGTAGGTTTTTTATTATTATCCATTAAATCATAGCTTAATAGTAACTAATTTTAGTAA
>NZ_JAJBJC010000750.1 GCF_021811825.1 Candidatus Anadelfobacter sociabilis
TATATGAATCAATTTTTCATATTATAAGAATGGGAAGGTGTATACATTTTGTTGGTTATTCAATGGGTGGTATACTCGCAAGAGTATTAATAGATAAATATAATTTTAAAAAGCTTGGAAGAGTTGTTGATGGATAGCCGATATTTAGTACTTCAAAATTATTTTGTGATATGTAATTTGCTAGCATTTTCATATGTGCAATTCCTCTAGTAAGACCATGTAGTACTACAACATAGTCATATT
>NZ_JAJBJC010000751.1 GCF_021811825.1 Candidatus Anadelfobacter sociabilis
TAAAGAAAATGGTAATATAAGCAAAGATATAAAAGAAAAACTAAAAGAATTTTATAAAAAAATAGAACGCAATAATTGGTATTGGAATATATTTAATTACGAAATATATCATCATAATATTATTACCTCTAATCCACGAAATTAATGGGTGGGTGGTATTTTGCTCTTCTTCTTGTTCGCTTTGCTCTATATTAAATATTCTATGCTCCAATAATATTTCTGAGTAATGATCGGTAATAATAT
>NZ_JAJBJC010000752.1 GCF_021811825.1 Candidatus Anadelfobacter sociabilis
TTTTTAAGAAACAGAAAATTTTATGTTGAAATAAATATAACATATTATACCAATTATTTTTTAAACATTAAATCTAAATAGTATGACATCTCCATCAATAATGCGATAATCTCTACCCTCAAGCCGCTGGTATTATACATTCAGATTTCGAAAGAGGATTTATTAGTGCTGAAGTAATTTCTTATAACGATTTTATAACATTTAAAGGTGAGATAGGTGTCAAAGAAATGGGTAAAATGCGGC
>NZ_JAJBJC010000753.1 GCF_021811825.1 Candidatus Anadelfobacter sociabilis
TTAGAGAGTTGTAACATTATTACATATATCACGAAGTATTAGTGATTTTACTTTTCTTTTAGCAGAATATATTTATAATGAAAAGCCGATATTTCGGGTTTTAGTGTTTTTATAGTTTATAATTTTTTAAAAACTGTATGAATAACTTACTAATATACTAATGTCTACCTAATACACTTAATTCCACATCTAAGATGCGTGATTAATAAGAGTCAAATTAATAGTCAGTGTGCTTTTGATTTC
>NZ_JAJBJC010000754.1 GCF_021811825.1 Candidatus Anadelfobacter sociabilis
CTCAGTTTTATTGCTATCTTTGTTTGTACAATTTATCTAATCTCCGCTAATCACGTTTATTGTTTCTAGAAGAAATACTTATACTCCATTTTAAATATTGCTATTTTCCGATTCTCTTTTCTCCAAAGTCTTATTTGAGAAAGACACGCATTATAAAATAAAATAAAAATAAAAACTATAACTTAATGGATATGCAAGCAAAATTCGCATTAAGTCATTATTGAGAGGGTATAATCTAAAAAT
>NZ_JAJBJC010000755.1 GCF_021811825.1 Candidatus Anadelfobacter sociabilis
TATTAAAGAGTAAAGCTTATAAGAATGAGATTAAAGGACCTTCTGGCAAAGTTAATAGTTATAATAAGTTTTTTACTTATAGTGTGAAGGACTTGAAAAATGATAAAGAAGAGCAATTAAGTGCAGATACTTGGCTTTTATCTCTTATATCCTTTATATATTTATTTGTATATTTCTTAAATATTTCTAATTCATCAGAACTTCTAATTAATTTTTCAGAAATCTCTCGAACTTCTTCCTGGT
>NZ_JAJBJC010000756.1 GCF_021811825.1 Candidatus Anadelfobacter sociabilis
ATCCTCGTCCATCAAAAAGATCGAAACCAATGGACGACGACAACTCTAGCAATCAAAAATCCAAAGAGTCCAAAGGCATATCATCTAAACATGATGGAATGCTAGATTCTGAGATAGAGATGAATATCATATTTTTTAGTATTGATTTGTTCTAGTCCTTTTTTAGCATCTCCATCTAAGTCACCTTTTTGTAAAGATGATTTATATTCTAATATAATAGCTTTTGTATATTGATTGCCGGTT
>NZ_JAJBJC010000757.1 GCF_021811825.1 Candidatus Anadelfobacter sociabilis
ACAATGCAAACCAATTCTCCAAACAAGGATTTCCTTAAGCTTATCCTGTAGTATCGAGTTTTGCTTTTATAGAGGAAGCTGCTTTGCTTTAAGGGAGGTAACATTTGTTTTTAAAGTGATGGTATAGCTTATTAGTGGTATAACGACGATGTTTTTATGAAGCAATAGATAGAAACGGTTGGACTTTGAGATTAAATGAGAAGCTCTGATCTTCTGAAAATTGCTTTACGTTGCCATACAAGC
>NZ_JAJBJC010000758.1 GCF_021811825.1 Candidatus Anadelfobacter sociabilis
TAACTCTATTGATTTTAGGAAGAAGCTCGTGTGCTATAGAAACTGCTAATGTTTTAGCAATATCCATATTTAACATATGCCCCTTATCTTTTTGTCTCCTCCAGATAAGGTTAGCGAACAAAAGAAACTCCAATAGTTAAAATTATTATTGATGGAATAGAGAGAAGTATAGAAGTTTTTGATAATGGTTTAGGTATAGATGCACAACATTTACCATATATTTTTGACGCTTTCTATACCACT
>NZ_JAJBJC010000759.1 GCF_021811825.1 Candidatus Anadelfobacter sociabilis
CAAGATTAAGAAGGGCGACTCAAAAGCAAAATGCTATATTCCAACAACATCTTACAAAATATTTTATTCCACAAAAAGCTAAAGAAACTCAACAAATAACTGAAGAAGATGATAGAATTAGGAGATTCTGTAAGCTTTAAAGCTGTTTCAGGATGATCTTGTCTGAATCTTTCTTGTTCATGAAGAACTTCTCGGTAGGCTAATTGGTTTTCAAATCGTTCTACCTTTTGGCGTTTTTCATTT
>NZ_JAJBJC010000760.1 GCF_021811825.1 Candidatus Anadelfobacter sociabilis
TGGGAATTAAAGTATGGTCAAAGATGATCAGTTGCGATCTGGGCATCGCCGTAGGTTGCGCGAAAGATTTTCAAAATCTCCACTAAGGACTCTTCCGGACTACGAAATACTTGAGATATTGCTTTTTATAGAAAAATATAATTGAGGAATATCTACAGCTCCACTCTTTCCAACCCTCGATATAATATCACCCTTCTTCACAAAATCCCCTTTCCTTACTATAATCGTAGAATTATGAGCGTA
>NZ_JAJBJC010000761.1 GCF_021811825.1 Candidatus Anadelfobacter sociabilis
TGCAGCTTTTTCCCTACTTTGCTAGCAACATTCCCACTTAACCCAACATCTACTTCATCAAAAATAATAATTGGTGTAAAATGAGTAGTAGCGGTAGCTATTTTAAAAGCTAATATTAGACGAGATAGCTAGGATGATTAGTGGAGAACAAATAACTCAAGCAGCCCGAAATGTTGCAAAACATTTGTTAGAACAAAGATCTAAATAATATAAAAATATACTGCTTCATTTAAATTTGATTTA
>NZ_JAJBJC010000762.1 GCF_021811825.1 Candidatus Anadelfobacter sociabilis
GATTTTTCTTCTTTAGTTGTACTGTCTGTAAGATTCAATCTTGACTAATACATTTTTTTACATTTTTATATAAATCTTTCAATTCCTCAAATCCCATATCTAAAATTGGTTCATACATAAAGGCATTTTTATGATGATCATGATTCGTAAACTGAATACCATTATCAGTAAGAACTTTATGTATCTTATAAGGTACAGCTTGAATAAGGTTACGCAAGAACTCTGCAGCAATCATCTTGGTCT
>NZ_JAJBJC010000763.1 GCF_021811825.1 Candidatus Anadelfobacter sociabilis
TCTTGCTGGGATCAAACAAGTAGGTCGGGAAATTTTTTAAAAAAATCATCAACCAGACAACCAGTTGTTTTTTTTGCTACATCATAAGTTGGCTCAATATTTTTAATTTTTGGAATCATAAACTTTTTCTCCATATGTGAGTATCTTCATATCCTATACTATAATTCTCTGGGATTAAACAACTACTACATGAGCATAAACTCTTAAAGAAAGTTACGCTTATAACCCCAGCAAACATTCATC
>NZ_JAJBJC010000764.1 GCF_021811825.1 Candidatus Anadelfobacter sociabilis
ATGTTAGTTTGTATTATGTATCGCGTGATGATGATTATTGCTTCAGGATCAATCTTAATTTGTCTATCATACATATGTTTTTGAATAAGAACATATATAATCTCAACATCTGGTTCTGATATTGAGAGATGAGTTAAAGGTTTGCTGAGAGATATTCCCCATTAATAACGCAAGATTTATAGAAAGGATATTTTGAGTTACCCAAAAATATGTAGTACTTCAAGAGGTTGATGTAGAGGATAT
>NZ_JAJBJC010000765.1 GCF_021811825.1 Candidatus Anadelfobacter sociabilis
TCCTCAATAGAGGATATATATTTTCTTCTTGATTTTTCTTGGGCTGTTTCTTCACGCAGAGCGCGAGACCAACATTGCTGAGAAGATAGCCCTAAAGGCAGTCCTTCCATTGAGAGAATTAAAGTACCAAAAAAGAAAAATGAAACTGCAAGAGAGGCAAATATTGAGGTAAAATATATATCCGGCTTAATACCGATTAGATCCCCTTCCTTATATGGTTCAAAAAAACATGATCACAAAATC
>NZ_JAJBJC010000766.1 GCF_021811825.1 Candidatus Anadelfobacter sociabilis
GTTTATGCGGGGTGCAAAAGTAGGGAGGTGTATAACATCTATAAAAGTGGAAAAAGATAATGGATAATTTGCAGAATTGAGATAGTTCATAAAGTGCTGAGTACTAGGATTTAATATTATATCTCTGGTAATTTTCAAATAGGCATCACTTATGAAAGTAATTTATTATTTACTAATGATGACCTTATTATCTTTACAAACTTGAATCCAAATCACAATTTATATCTATCAGATGTAGTTCAC
>NZ_JAJBJC010000767.1 GCF_021811825.1 Candidatus Anadelfobacter sociabilis
TTTGCTCCGCCATCTGGTCCTAAATCTATAATCCAATCAGCATTTTTTATTACATCCATATTGTGTTCTATAATAATTACTGTATTTCCATGATCTACAATGGTATGTATTACTTCTAGTAGCTTTTGGGACGCCTGAAAAAATTGCTAATACAACAGAAGGTTACACAGGAAAATATCTGAGAGAATATTTAAACTTTTCATCATTAAAGCATAAAAAATATATAGAAAATCATAATCATTA
>NZ_JAJBJC010000768.1 GCF_021811825.1 Candidatus Anadelfobacter sociabilis
CAAGATATTTTTTTTGGAAATGGTAATTTTGGAATATTACTTTTTTGGGTATACATCAAATACTCCAACAATACTCCAAGAACAATAATTTCTGGCTCAATCAAATTGCATATACCATCTATAAACTAAAATTCATTAATTAGAATACAATAATACAATAACACTGATACAATATAAAGTATTGTTGTTTTGTATTAAATAATATAGAAAGGTAAGTTATTTATTATAGTTATATCGAATCTT
>NZ_JAJBJC010000769.1 GCF_021811825.1 Candidatus Anadelfobacter sociabilis
GGAGCGTTTTCCGCTATCTGAGTTTTTCATGTCGCTGTCTTGTTGTGCTATAAATAGCTGATTGCGCATCAAATATTAGCATTATTTTTTGATCAACACTTATACACTATTCTTTGTAGATTTTTTTATTGAAAAAACTCACAACAGATCTTTATTATAAAAGCATATGTGAAAGAAGATGTAAAAGTTACTAATTTATATAAAAAGACCAATTGAAAAAATCTCTTTTGACAGCTTGTGGCT
>NZ_JAJBJC010000770.1 GCF_021811825.1 Candidatus Anadelfobacter sociabilis
TGACAGACCCGTTGGTGATGAATTGTAAACTTAATTATAACTTAAGCATCCTTTCTAGTGCTTTCTAATACTTTCGCAAATATTAGATTTAATATAGATCAACGGTATCGTCAAGCTAAGTATTGAGGTTTGATAAGATATTGAGTATATTGTACAAAAAAGCATAAGATAAAGATAAGAAGTAATGACATTATCTAAATACCTAGATCCAAAGAACGATGTAGCATTCCGTAAGATATTTGG
>NZ_JAJBJC010000771.1 GCF_021811825.1 Candidatus Anadelfobacter sociabilis
TCAAATCTGTCAATTATTTATTATCAATTATCACTATCTAAAGGCTAGTGTATAAACATTGTCCTGCATACGCAACTCCACTTCCGCTTTTTAATTGAAATGTTAAGTTATTGATATAAATAATTGACAGATTTGATAATAATCATAGTACATTGGTATTTAGTATATATCTTAAAAAAGATGGAAACTTGCATGTAAGAATAAGCACATTCTCTTTGTTTACAAAGAGCTAGGTGTAGTTG
>NZ_JAJBJC010000772.1 GCF_021811825.1 Candidatus Anadelfobacter sociabilis
AAGCTTATATTTTCTAGCTTTGTTAGAGACGTCTACTATTTCTAGAAAACCACCTTCAACCCACTTCTTGCAAAGTGCTGCATTCGTTCTAGGTTGGAAACCAAATATATCACCTATTTGTTTAGCCTTTCTGATAATTGTAGAGATTGCAGTACCAATACTTCATCTTGAATTTTCTTTAATAATTCTATTTGTTCTTGATGACTCAATCCTAGATCTAGTATGCTATTTATCTGCTTTAT
>NZ_JAJBJC010000773.1 GCF_021811825.1 Candidatus Anadelfobacter sociabilis
ACCTGTAGAACCATGAATTTCTATACTGCTTAATTCATCATTTTTAGTAAAGTGCAATTTTTCCCCCTTAGATCTATTGTTATCTGTATCAACTAAATCAAAAGTCACTACTAAATTGGTAAGGTGTTCCCTATGAGTAGTGCTAATGAATTATTTTTAAGATGTGATAAAAAGGGAGTTATTCGTTTGTTTATGGAGGAAAACATAACAAAATCACACCTTACCAATTTAGTAGTGACTTT
>NZ_JAJBJC010000774.1 GCF_021811825.1 Candidatus Anadelfobacter sociabilis
TATAATATAGATGATCTAAGACATCTTTTTGAAAATGATAAGCGTTGGATAGAGCATTACGGCATTACATTTGGTAGATAAATTATACCAGATAGATTACTTAAGTATGTTATAGCATTCTTTTAAATCTATAAATCTATAATCTATTTAACTTAGAATAGAATGATTTTGGAAAAGAAAAAAATTATAAAATAATCTAAAACTTGCGTAAACTATACTATATATTAGCATTTTAATGGGAT
>NZ_JAJBJC010000775.1 GCF_021811825.1 Candidatus Anadelfobacter sociabilis
CATGGTTTTATGGTAGTTAATTAACAATCATTAAGAAAGATGCTTAAAGCCATTTTTTATATATTAGTTTGAGGAGTTGTTTATATTTAATTTATTGTTTATTTATTAATATGCTTTGGTAAGGTGTGATTTTGTTATGTTTTCCTCCATAAACAAACGAATAACTCCCTTTTTATCACATCTTAAAAATAATTCATTAGCACTACTCATAGGGAACACCTTACCAAAGCATATTAATAAAT
>NZ_JAJBJC010000776.1 GCF_021811825.1 Candidatus Anadelfobacter sociabilis
TAAAAACCGTCCCACTCATCGTCTCGATCCATCACTTCTGTATCAAAATTAGCTTCTCTATCCGCAGACTGTTTCCAGTTTGTTCCCCCGAATACAAAGCAATGTAGTTTCCCCGCTTTCATATACATGCACCAGTTGGATTTATCACTCGCAAGGATATTAGCACAAATGGCGGAGGCGTTAAAGACAAAATATTTTATTGAAAAATACAAACTAGTTTCTAGAGCACCAAACGAAGTGCT
>NZ_JAJBJC010000160.1 GCF_021811825.1 Candidatus Anadelfobacter sociabilis
CATCGACTAAACAGTATAGTTCCAATATATCCAAGGTATATAGATTTGTTTGTTTCTTGATATTCTAATATACCACTTTTACTCTATATATCAACAACTACTTCCTAATCCATCATTCGTGTTATAAATACGCAACCTCTTCCTATATCACACCAGTAGTTAACTTTATGGCATTATAGAAACAATAACATATGGTGATGTATACTTTCTCATACTCATCCTTAACTCTTGTGTAGATATAAACTACAACTATCTTATCGCCCCAATCATGGATCAATTATCATGGAGTAGCTGAAATATAGAACAAAAATGGTCTGGATGATAGACAACCTACTGCACAAGAAAAGCTTGCCAAGCTAGATGAGCAGATCGCCGATATGAAATTGCCGCCTGCTGTATGGGAGACTTTTGAAAAGCAACTTGGAGTACTCGCTGAGGAAGGAATGATATACACAAACCTGAAAGAGCAAGAGCAAGCTTTGGATAGTCTTATGAGGAAAGATGGCGTATATTCTGCTCGTAATGTTTTGCACGAAACTTTTGGCACTAATGGGGCTATTGAAAAACGAAAGTTGTTTTTGCAGTGGGTAAGGGAAGTATATAATACTGATTGCTGAACCAGAAATGGCATTTATAGAAGAAAATATATATAATATAATCTTTTTTGGGGTGTGGGGTGGGGGCTGCCTTTCATTTCTTCTTGCTTTTGTAAGTAGATGTGGTATAATTTTGTGGTGAGCAACTACAAAGGCACGTATCATTTAATCATTCAATTTCAGCTCGCCCCTCACATATGAACACAACTCAATCAGCAATAGACCTTAATCTGCAGTTTGAATGCATAGTAGATCTTTATGATGATTATTTGCAAGGAAACGGATATTCGAACTTCTTCGATGCTGAAAGCGATGGCACAGTTTTTTACATCATTGCTTATCAGCATATAGAGCATTTGCGTCTTGTAGAGAGCTGGTCTGCACAAGATACGCAGCGTTTACAGAGTATGCTGGATGAGTACATTATGCATAATCACAATCGTTATAGAGGAGAGTGGGAGGAAAAGGGCATTGAATATGCAAGCGAAACTGTACAAGATTACTTTAGATGTGCTTGCGACGCCTTTGAAACTTATTGGTATTGGCAGCAATGAAATGCTGACAACAGTGTACATTAGCATATACTAAAACGCGTTTCTGGATTAAGACTGAGATAGTGCAACGCTAGGGGGCATAAAATATTATAACCCCCCCCATATGCACCTATGAAAAATATGCTTCTAGAACCTTACTGCTGAGTCTATGATCTTTGTAAAGAATACAACAAGTACTTGTTGGCTCAGCAACATAAGAAGCCGTGCGTGCGGATCCCAAAGATTAGCGCTTCAGTAATGATCACAGTTATTTTGCTGTACCAAAGATCAAATCACAGTTCCTTTTAAGAATCGTTATATAAATTACTATACTATTTGCTCTAAAGAATTCATAGCTGCGTTATGTATAGCAGATTTTATAGAATGAATGAAGAGAGTAAAGTCATATCTCGAGATGCTACTACAATGGCCCCGTATTTCCAAGTGCACAATAGTACAAAAATTGGCATATATTAATGCAGCATCTATTAGTGTTTGTACACGAACAGGCGCGCATCTTACATAATGCTTTTGTGGTATTATAAAGATTGGTAAAATAACTAAAGGCTAGCTCTATGAACTGAAGCGGCATATTATGATAAATGAGCGCTATGAACTTATGAACTTTATGTTCCCAGAAATGTTGATGATCGAGCTGTAGTTTTAGATTTGGCGCATAAATTAACAGGATTACTTAGGCGTCAAAATTTAAGGACAATATAGGATGAAAACCTTACATAATATAACAAGATTGATTTTTGTATTGTAAATAGGATATTCAGAAAAACGAATAGCCGCATCAACGGGCAATCTACAATACTTTCATATAATCATGTGATTAAAGCTTACTGTAGCTCATTAAGCAAGGTATCAGGATAAGTTATTCGATTAAATGCTACTTACGCCTTAATACTTTCTTGCTGCCAGCTATCAGAAGGAAGTATTATTTTTTAAAGAGCGCACTTTATAGTGCCCTCTAAGCTTGTGTTCACCCGCTCTCTACTCTCGTCCCTTATGGCCTCAAAAACAGCAAACCTCACATCAATTTGTCCGACCTCATTAATACATGATTCGCGTTTTTAAGATTTTATATCTATCAAATATAGCTTTATCTCCTTCTGAAGAAAGCTCCAACACCATCCTTACCTTCAAAGAGTCCAGAACTCTGTATATGCGTGCACATCAAAACAAGCAATGTTCCAAA
>NZ_JAJBJC010000777.1 GCF_021811825.1 Candidatus Anadelfobacter sociabilis
TGGTTCTAAACTTGTAGAAGGTCTTCAGTGGGATCTGAATTTATATTAAAGTCTAACAATGCGCCTTTTAATTATCTTCTCAAACCTTGACTTTATTTTTAACTTAAGAAACTCAATTAAATATTTTCATGATAACTTTACAACTCTTAAGTGAGTTGGTTTCTAGTTTACTGTAACAAGACCCAAAATTTAAAGCCAGTGAAAAAGATTTGAGAGTTTGTCTAAATCACAATAAAATCACT
>NZ_JAJBJC010000778.1 GCF_021811825.1 Candidatus Anadelfobacter sociabilis
TTATAGAATTGATTTGGAACAAATGTTGAAATTTTTTTATGATAAAAATATTGATATTGCACAATCACAGTACAACGATATTGTTAGCTATATCGAGCATCTTAACAATAAAAAGTTCTCAGATAGTGATTTTGGTAGAGAATTAATTTTTTTAGGTAATGAGAGCAGTGTCGCTGGATTATCACGCCTAATTCCCTCACTTAACAAAAATATAAATAGTTGCTTTATAGAAGAGATTTTGC
>NZ_JAJBJC010000779.1 GCF_021811825.1 Candidatus Anadelfobacter sociabilis
AACCTACACCAAGATTAGCAAGTTGCCTCACACCTTCAAAGCACGCATATCTTACTGGTCGCGCATATCCTCCTTGATTTGCGAGCTTTCCACCTACTCCCTCCCAAGTTTTTACTATAGAAGCTGGTTGGTATGGCTTTTTAAAACCATATGCAGACGATTTTTCTGAGGAAGTGGAAGTTGGAATTTTAGCTTCAGCGGCACTATTCTTGCTTAATGGAGTGAAAGAGAGTAGCAAACT
>NZ_JAJBJC010000780.1 GCF_021811825.1 Candidatus Anadelfobacter sociabilis
TGTAATATTATATTAGTCATCTCCACTCCTTGGAAAGTAGTACTAGAAAAATTGCTACCGCTGAAATTTGCTGATTCTAATACTGATTGCTTAAAGGATGAATTAGAAAAATTTGAATTTAAAAATTATTCAAAGCTTTTTTGTTGACTCAAATTGGGTAAATGCAGATGTGGAAGCAGTAGTAGTATTGAGTAGTAATCTTAAAAACGTTATTCTAAATGAGGGAAGCTCTATGCGTAAC
>NZ_JAJBJC010000781.1 GCF_021811825.1 Candidatus Anadelfobacter sociabilis
CAGTTAACAGAATCTTGTACATGCAGGGGCATTCTGGTCTTTTGCAAAAAGTCAAACCATCCATCTCAGGCATGTCATAATCTATAACTAGTACTGTAGGATTTTTTTCTTTATCTTGCTTTGCTAAAGACTTGTTTAGTTGAGTTGTGGCTCTGCTGTTTATTGTTATATTAAACGGCGGTTTTTCAGCTAAAATTTCATAACATAGTAGGATATCTTTATTGAGATCAATATTTAAAAT
>NZ_JAJBJC010000782.1 GCF_021811825.1 Candidatus Anadelfobacter sociabilis
GAACAGACTGTATTGACTGAAACTGTTTTTATACTTGATAAAGTTTATCAAGTACCAAGAGATAAGATATGTATTACCTTATCAGAGTTGCTTAATTATAAAGGGATATATAATGAAGAAAAGCTTAAAGATTCTGTCGGAATTTTACCCCCGAAAATGGTCACCTGAATCTATCAGAAAAACAGGGGGCAAAATCACTGTAAAGCAAAGCTAAGCAATGATTTTAGAAAATTCCTATGGT
>NZ_JAJBJC010000783.1 GCF_021811825.1 Candidatus Anadelfobacter sociabilis
TTGACAGCTGATATCAATGAAGTTACGATGCGACGGCTTGTTGATAGCTATATATTCTCTATGTGTAGGATTTCTTTGGGGAAGGCTTATTGTTATATTCAGTATTTTGTGGGAATTAAAGTATGGTATTATAAAATCAAACCTCACAAGCAGAATAAACTCCCTATTTATTGCGTGGATTCAGGATTTACAGTAACTTTATTGCTTTTTATAGAAAAATATAATTGAGGAATATCTACAG
>NZ_JAJBJC010000784.1 GCF_021811825.1 Candidatus Anadelfobacter sociabilis
AGGTAGATTCTACGTTGTATAAAAATATATTGAAAGATAAAAAGGTGCTTTATGTCAAAAAGTAAGATTAAATTTGAAAAATTTAAAAAAGCTCTCATTTCTCTTGAAGCTATTTATTTAAAATCAGCGTATTAATATGTTATTTTGCTATATGCTAACAACTTTATCGCATAAATACCGCAGGTACCATTTTCTGTATTTTTTAAGCAATACGGATTGTCTTAGGCATTCCAATGCTTTT
>NZ_JAJBJC010000161.1 GCF_021811825.1 Candidatus Anadelfobacter sociabilis
ATATTTTATAAACTCATCAAAACGCTTGAAATACTACCAAGATAATGAGTTTTGTTGTTAGATTTACTGAATCTCCAAAGATGAAAAGCAACACTAGAAAGGTTCTTCTAATAATATGAATTTATATAGTAATGTGCTTTAATTCCTGTGTGGTTTACATTGTTCCAATTTAGACAAAAGAGTTCAAGCTTAGGAGATCCACAGTATTCAAGGAATCTATTTAGATCTTGATTTTCTTCTGATAGCTTATCAATAAATAGTCTTTTTAAATCTGGAAGATTACATTTTGAATCTGCAATATCTTTAATTAAGTTCTTATGCGTCCCATTTGATCAATCAATCTTAAAATCAAATGAGTTTGGATCTGGAACCTATAACAAGAGATCTCAGCATTTTTATGAGAACATTAAGGAATAAACAAACTTGTATAAAGTAATTATGCGTTTTAATGAAAATTTTAAAGAATATTGAGAAACATCGGAGTTATATTTTAAACAAGAGGTCATGAGTTTATAATGAACCTAAGCAATAAAACCTATTCTTATTTGCTATTGATAACATGGTATGATCAACAACTGAAGCTCTTCCTTGGTTTATAAGATCTAGATAACATTGCGTAGATATAGTAAGTAAATATGTTCTAAACGAGTTATCACATTTTGAGTTTCGAATATTCTTCATTTTATAGAAAATTAAAGAATATAGTATTTCTATTTTTAATTGCCATTTTTAACTGTATTTCCTACATGCACAGATGAAAAAGTAATCAGTTCTAAAAGAAGTTTTAATGCTGAGAGTAGGAATTGAAAGACATGAAATAAATTAAGATACTATACACTGAAATTGTCTCCATTAATTAAATACATTATAATCATAGAGAGGTTTATTAGCTTTGCTATTGATGAATTGTTACGATTATTTATCAGGATGAATTCTTTTCTAATTGTATGAATAGTAAAGGAGTCTAAGGCAAAACTATATATTTCTCGACTCCTGGATGGAGAAACAGAATAGAGACTTACTAAATTAACTCTAAGGAAAGATTAAAAGTGAATTCATAATTAAACTGCCAAACTTTTTATTGACTCATTTTGGAGCTTGGCGAAAATGATTAAGAAATTTTAACTCTTTCTAAGCATTTAATTTAATTACTACTAAAAAATATTCATAATGATTAACATTTTAAACATTAAATATTCGCTTTATTTAATGTAAAATAGATAAATAAAATAAAATAATAGAATCTTAATCCAATATATACTGATTTAAAGATATTTGCATTAGTTTGATTAACTTTCTTGGAATATATTCAAGTAAATAAAAATCTATTTTAATTACCGTATTTCCAATATTTCTATTATAGATTGTGCTAAATAGCGCGGATGATGCTCATTTCTTTTCTAACTCTGCTCTCTTATTCTCTTCAATTTTAAGTTCTTCAGCTTCTTTTTGTTTTTGCACTTCCTCTTTAAATGATATTATGATATTCTCTTTTTCTTTTTTGTGCTCTATAATGTTTAGTTAGCTATTGTTTTATAGATTACCTTCGATGTTCTCTTTGATTCCTATAAGATATTGTTAGATAAATCGAATTCAACCATTAAATGAAAGCAAAAAATCAAGTAATAGATTCTTACTTTCTTCAAGATTGTTCTTTGTCTCAGTTAGTTCTTGGATAATGTTCTTCTGTTCTTCTATTTCTTTACTCATTTGTTCAATATCCTGTTGTTGTTCCCTAATTAGTTTCTCATTTTCTTCCTTAATTTTAAGAAGTAGCATTCGTCCACACTAAAGCAAATTTAAAGTTGTCTTTACCTTTTGTTCATCTGTGCTTCTTGGGTTAATAAAATCAGAGTCACTGTCCTCTAGGTTGATATTATACTTATCTCTTTTTAGATTTTGATTTCTAAGCATATTATTCTCTTCACTCTCTATTATAGAAGTTAATTTATATGATTAGTTATTACGAGCATAATTAAAATATTTTTTACTCTCTATTAAAGTACTTAGATTAATAATAGCAAGATACATAATGAACATAGAGTACTTACTTTCTGAAGCAATAGATCTCTGCACCATAAAGATTGAAAACTCAGACAAACTCATACTATCTGTAATTCTCACTTGAAGACTAAAAATTAATTAAATACTAATTTATTGGAAGAAGTGTGAAGATGATTTTTGGTCGACACTATCAGGAAAGAATAGATCACATATTAAAATAATCTGATCTATTCTGCATAACAAAAATAATTCCGTAAAAATAGGCAGAAAATAATAAATAACTTTTTTGAAGAAAATGAGAAACTAATTAGGGAACAACAACAGGAT
>NZ_JAJBJC010000785.1 GCF_021811825.1 Candidatus Anadelfobacter sociabilis
TCGCTATGTTCTAGGGGCTGCAACTTATAAAGTCAAAGAATTTGCACGCAACATATGGAGTGTGATTTTAGTAATTTCAGTTGTTATCAACATGTTTAGTGTGATTATTAAAAATAGTATTTATCAATATTGTCTTAAGTAGTGTCAATTTATTATGTGTTTTGACTCTGATCTTTTTGTTTATTATATCAATTTGCTTTGGATACATAGAATTTTGATATGTAGGTAAGCCTTGTTTTAT
>NZ_JAJBJC010000786.1 GCF_021811825.1 Candidatus Anadelfobacter sociabilis
AATACATACTATTTAGGTGATGTGATGATATAAAATATACATAGATAGAAAATCTGAATGGTTCAAATGGAAAATATATAAATATGGATTTATAGAAATGGAGAATTTAACAAAATTTTCCATTTGAACCATTCAGATTTTCTATCTATGTATATTTTATATCATCACATCACCTAAATAGTATGTATTACCAATTACCAAAGTAATATTTGTGAAAATTACTTTGACTCTTGGTCATCTT
>NZ_JAJBJC010000016.1 GCF_021811825.1 Candidatus Anadelfobacter sociabilis
GAAGAGTTATATTATATCATTTGAAGCGTGATCTGCTGTTAGTTTTAAATTAAATCTTTATAACTACGCTTTTTAGCCCTTCTTTGTGTTATGCTTTTCTTCTCTACTTTTTAGTTACTTTAGTAATTATTGTTTTATATCTCAGAGCATAGAAGAGTAGTGCATTGCTAAAAGTTAGCAATGCACTTTTTGATTTTCTTTACTTATCATCTTCATCTATGATTATGCTAAAGCAATATTATATTCTCAATTCATTATTTACATAATTGAGGTGGTAAATTATTTTACTCTTCCTACGAGTATGATCTTTATAGCAAAACTTAGAATAGATTTTAATTACTCACACTCTGCAATGAGTTAAATATTGATTAAAATTTGATACATATCTACACTAAGTTACGATCAATACATCAAATTCACAAATACCACCATATCCTAACGATAACTAGAAAACCAATGTTTGATTTGTAAAGTGATAATCTGCACTTATTATGATGTAGCAAATAGTTATACATCCTACATATATTAATCATATGTATATTATTTTAAAAAATCGCATTAAATATAGAGGTGCGCAGATCTTCAATAGAAGGTTGTATATATGGATTGATTCCAATTGTAATACCCAAAAAAACAGTTTCAAGTATTGAGCGCATCATCAATGCACCAAGTGTGGCCATTGACAAATGTGATATTTCAATTATTCGTACATCAATTCCAGCATCATATAACGCTTTAATTGTCAAATTTGCACATAGAGTGGAAGCATTCTGTAGATCCTTATCGCAAAAACCAAACCTTATGCTACTACCAGATAAATTATAATCAAAGTTCTGTTCATTGTGAGTAATATCTTTTAACAGTTGATCTTTAAACTTCACAACAGTAAATAGCATATTTCTTGGGCCATCAAGAAATATAGGTAATTGACTATGCTGCTCATGTGGTCCTATTCCATGCAAGTGTATAATGCCTTCACCCTCTTTACCTAAACTCTCTGCAAAAACTTGAGATTGCCACATCAACATACGAGATAAGTAGCGTAAATATGATATAGTAATATGTGTGTTACACCCATCTTTGTAACGAGAAAATATTGATAAAACACTCTTTATCACATCTTTTGTACCTATATCTATAGAACCATAATTACTAATGCAGTTGTACTCAAAAGTGTCATTAAAAACTTGTGCGCCGCCTATACAAAATAAGCGCATATCAAGTCCAGCAATAAGGCCTGGTAAAATACCAACAATTGTGAAAGTCGAAAATCTACCCCCCATATCATGTGGATAAAAAAAATACCTAGTATTACTCATTTTAGATGCAATTTTGTTGATAAAAGATTGCTTTGTACTAGAAATAAATGTGAAGTGCTTTCCATAATCTTTAATACCGCAATCTAACAAAAAATTACACCAATAATTCGTCAAAATTATTACTTCAGATGTATTACCGGAGCGACTAATAACAATAAAGGCAGTATTACATGGATCAATTTTTTTTGATAGAATTTTTATTGCAAAACTATCTAAATAATCGCAATAATGTATCTTGATATTTTTTTTAGTCCTAGAGTTGGTGTTGGTGTAGTTAAAATATTGACCGAACTCAATGATTGAAGTGGGATTTAAAATTGCTCCACCGATTCCTATAATAACGAATGTATCAAAACGCTCGCGCAACTCCTCAGCATAATCTTCTAATATCTTAAATTCATCTTCAGAATATAATGGTGGAGTTAGTAACAAACGCATAAACCTATCATCACCTAAAAAATCAGGAATAACTTGTTGGCAGATCTTTGTATAATCAATGTAATCTTTGTCTAAAATCAAATTGTTAAATGCTGCAATGTTATTATCTAGGTTTTGAGCATCATAATAAGGTATACTTTCTTTATTATGATGATTTTTTATATATTGCTTAATTTCGCTATGCAAATATTTTGTATCAAGTAAAAATTTCTCTAGTTTTTCTGGAAAGAAACACTCAGAAGTTGTATTAAATGATTCGCTATAACTATAATACTTATCAGTAGAATGAATAGGCATAACGTAAGATTTTAAATTATAACTTTGCAGTTGTTATCATACCCCACGAGAAAATACTAGAATTGTTGAGTGAAAACAAGTCTAATTCTCTTTGTGGAATCAAAAGAAGCTTTACTCACTACCCAGCCATAGTCCACTCTAATAACTGTACCTAAGGGAGAGTCCCATAATACTCCTAAACCATATGATGAGCGAAGTTTATTATCATCAAAATAAAGACAATTATTAATGTTAGTGCTTGTGCACTTAGGGGTAAGGTTTTTTTCTTTTAGATCATTAGTAAGATCGATATTAAAAGAGGATGCTGCATCAAAAAACACAGCTCCCTTAATACCGAATTCTTTCGGTAGACCTAATGGGAAATTTACTTCAGTAGATAGTTTGTAGTAGTACTTTCCACCTACAGCATCTCCAGTTGTGCGATCTCTTGGTCCAATACCGTGACGATCAAAACCACGAATTTCATCCTCTCCAAGATAAAAATTATGATTTAATCGTACAATATCGCCTCTATATCCCATAATACTACCAGCCCCACCATTTAATTGGAGTACAACAAAATCTTTATAAAGTGGGTAATAATATGCAAAATCTAAAACGTTTTTAAAGTTTTTCACTTTTCCACCTATGCCATCTATATCTTGTGCAAAGCGTATAAAATAACCACTACTTGGACTAAATGGGTTATTGCGTTTATCATAGAAAAATGTTTGTCCAATAGTTGATATGAAATACTTACCCGCTGCACTCTGTAACAATGGTGAATGACTTGTTTGATATAAAGTAACATCCTCATATTTAGGTGAATAGCGTATTTGATGTTCTAATCTGTGTGCTAATGGATACATCATATATAGTGTAGCACCAATTATATTATCTTTAAAACTTTTGCTAACTACTTTAGAAGAATCATTTTTTGCATTTTCATCTCTTTGTCTAGAGCCTAAAATTTCTCTACGAAAGAATAAATCACCACCAACTACCATATTTCTATCATCGAAATATGGCTGACTAAAACCTAAATCTATACCGGTTTTATACCTATCTTTCTTAAGATTAAACAAAGCAGTTCTTCCAGTACCTAAAAGATTGTTTTCTGAAATACTAAACGTACCCATTATTCCATCACTATCTGAGTAACCACCCGCTAAATTGAGTGTCCCAGTTGGTTTTTCTTTAACAAAAACATCTAGATCAATCTTATCTGGGACATTTGTTTCTTTTTGTTCAATTTTAACTTCAGAAAAATAATTCAACCTTTCGATTGAGTATTTTGATGTCTCTAAAAGATCTGTGTTAAAAGAATCGCCTTCACTTAGCTTCATTTCTCGTCGTATCACTTTATCAAGAGTTCGTACATTATCTTTTATATCAATCTTATTAATATATAGCTTTGCCCCCTCTTGTATAGTAAAAGCTATGTTAGCTATTGAATGTTTCTTATCTCTTTTTTCATTAAAATCAATACTAGCAAAAGCATATCCTTTCGTTCCTAGGTAGTGTTTTAATATTTGAATATCATTATCAATGATATTTTTATTGTATGTTGATTGTGATTTTGTTCTCAGAAATTTTTTAATTTGCGTAGCATCTAGGCCGTATATACCTTGGGATATAGTTAAATCAACACTGCCAATAGAATATTTTTTGCCCTCATCTAAAATGAAAGTTATAACGAATGCATCTTTTTGTGGTGACAACTCAGACACTATATCTAATACCTTAAAATCTGCGTAACCCATAGCGTGATAAAATTGATCTAATGCATCTTTATCCATTAAGATCTGGCTACGCTCATATAATCCTCTACTACTCAATATATGAAACCAAGCGCGTTCTGTGGTGGTTATAACTTTACGTAAATCTGCATCAAGAATCTTTTCATTTCCAGAAAATAAAATTTTACCAATTTTAGCTTTTCTGTTTTCGTTTATAACATATAGCACATCAACTCTATTATTTGATCTCTCTATAATTTTAGGTCTTACAGTTACAGCAAAAAATCCCATATGCTGGTACAAACCAATAATGAGCTTAATATCATCGTTAATTGTATTGAGAGAATACGGTGTTGATGACTTAATTTGTATCACGCTATTGAGCTCTTTGGTATTTAATTGGCTATTACCTTTAAACGCTATTTGATTGACAGTAGGATTTTCAACTAACTTTATTGTAACAATCTGAGTCTTTTTGTCATAATCAATTTTTAGATCTTTAAAAAAACCAGTTGCATAAATAGCTTTCATTGAATTATTAAAAGCATCATCTTGATATTTCTTACCAATTTTTAAACTAGAGTGTGCTATGATAGAGGAAAGTGGAATTCTATCATTTCCTTCTACTTTTATTCCTTTTACTAACTTACCATACTTAGACTCATTTACTACAAAATGTTCAATATAATCTACTTTTTTTTGATCTACGCTCAAAATATTTTTATTACTTAAGATAGATTCTCTTGAACCACTCATCTCGTTTGTAGCATATGTTATATTTTTGCCATATATAGCAACAGTAAATTCACATAATACATACAGAACGAATATTACAAAAGTATGCAATACACATGTCATCGTTTTATTCTTGAAATTAACGAATGTAGATGCACAAATTTTTATCAGAAGATGATTTGACATATTAAAGAGTACTACAAAAAGAGGTAATACAAAAACAAACTCCAAAAATCTCAACATCTCCTCTGTAACATATAGACGAAACATATGCAACATTATTCATCTAAAGTGAGTTTATACACTATTCTATAAAAAAGACACTCATACGATGAAAAAGAGAAATTCGCATCTCTCACAAAGGGAAGATAGTTCATGTATCTGATTTTTATGTGAGATCAGTTCATGATCTTCAAGTATATAAAAATGAACTGCCTATTCTTCAATTCAAGACTATAGCTAGAATTGTGAGTTTAACAAGTGGACTTAAACAGTCTATATAATTAAAATGAGGAGTGTACTTTCTTATCAGAAGAAGTTACAATTTTAGACTTATGCAACAGTTCTATTGTTATTTCAATAATAGTATGCTGGTGCATTTGAAGGGACTTGAACCCATAACCTTTACCTCCGGAGGGTAATGCTCTGTCCAATTGAGCTACAAATGCAAATTATCAATATGCATGAAACTGATTATCATCAGTCTTTTTAGAGGGGTTGCGTGATTACGTCATACTAATTGTATGGTACATTTTTATAGAAAAATGTCGATCAAAAAATCAATATAATGACAATTATTAAATATTCTATGTTTACTCATTGATGACCCTAAATAATATGCATGCAAAAACGCACATGAAATGGATTTGTATTTTTTAGTAGAATTTCTAAAAAAATACTCAAATGATTTATCATTAATAAGAAAATAATTAATAAGATCTTCACATAAAATCATAAAAGTTTGACATTCAAAATAGGTAGTTGATAATATGATGCAGAAAATGGGAACAATACTAACTATCAGATTTTGACATTATAATGAGTAAGATGCTAAGTTTTAAGGAACGTAGATATAGAGAAAATCTTGAATTATCTCGCAAAAGTTTTATACAAAGAGCTATGTCTCGCATGTTATCTTCGATCAATTTACATGAGATGTTTGCTACATGGTTTTTTTGTGGCAAATTAGCATTTGCACAAGGTAGTTTAGGCTCTTTAGCTACATATCCACTGTATTACATAATTTTTAAATATAGTGGTAGCATATCTCAATTATCAATCAACTTACTATATATTTCGTTAATGCTTTTGTTGATTGCTGCTTGGTCTATTCCAAGGTATACATCAAAAATTAAGACACACGATCACCCATCAATAGTAATAGATGAAGTAATAGGACAGCTTCTTACAATTTCCATGAGTGCCACTTCCATAATCGCAATTACCACAATATTTGAAAATAAAATAGGAATGCATATATATCACTTTATATTTTTAGTATCATTTTTTTGTTTTAGGCTATTTGATATTGCTAAACCTTTAGGAATAAAGCTAATAGATAAACTTATGAAGAATACCTTTGGCATAATATTTGATGATATTATAGCAGCATTATATAGCGCATTGACATTAGCTATAACAGCTAAAATCTTAATGTTTTTTAAGTAGCCAATATTAAATAAAAATCTGAAACATGATAGGAAAACTCATAGGAGTAGTTGAAACAATATATCATCAAGATGGAAGCATTTTGCTTAATGTATGCGGCGTATGTTACACACTATACTGCTCTATGCAGACCTTGTCACAACTACAACAAACTGGAACAAATGTTGCATTATTTATTGAAACACTGATGAATGAAAATAATATCACATTATATGGATTTCTCGAAGAGCAAGAAAAACTATGTTTCAAATATTTAAAATCTGTACAAGGTGTTGGAGGAAAAGTCGCAATAATGATATTGAGTGTAATATCTGTACAAGATATAGTTAATGCTATTCATAGCGGCAATCATGTAATTTTTCAGCAAGTTAGTGGTATAGGTAATAAGATATCTATGCGTATTACTACAGAGCTAAAGAATAATAAAGGTCTTCATTCTCTTATAACTACACAAGAACCTTATACAAATCACAATGTAAAATGTCATATAAGTAATAAAGTTGTACAAGATGCAATTTCTGCAATTACAAAATTGGGATTTAATGGAACAAATGTTACAAATACAGTAAATCAAATCTATCAGCAAAACCAAGATATCAGACTAGAAGATTTATTGAGAAAAACCATAGCTAACTTAGCAAATCAATAAGGTTTAAAGTAAATATAGATAACTCCAGAAAGAGGATTTTACAATTTTACAATTTTATGTTAACAATCTAGATATAGTTGTAGATAGGGAGGTTTTATGTTGTAATTATTGTTACATCTGTAGTGCTGTTCAGTATCTTTCAATTTTTTATTTGTTTATTCTATTTTATTCATGCACAAAAAATACTCGGATTTTGTAAATACTAAATTAATTAATTTATTTGTATGGTTTTTTATCTGTACCACACTATCTTTTAGTGTGGTAGATAATATAAATGCGCGTTGGGCGACAAGAGATGACGTGAGTATAGAATCTGAATTCTTTAATCAAAACATAGTCATTAATCAAGACGGAACATATCAATCTACTACAGAACAAAAGATAAAAATCTTAAATGAAGCAGGAAAAAATGTATTAAGTATAATGAGACTGTCTTATAATAACTCGATAGAAAATTTGGAGATATTAGAAGCGAAAACTATAAATTCTTGAATAGAAATACAAGTACCTAAGAATTTTATAGAAAAGAAACCCCTAGCAAGCAGTGGTATGGGATTTGATCAAAAATTCCAAATTATGATATCATTTCCAAAACTAAGCGTAGGTTCCAGCATCTATATCAAGACAAAATATACTTTACTAAAAAATCCTATCAACAAGTACTATCAATTTTTTCACAATTGGAGTGATGGGATATATCATAAGAAAACAAATATAAATATTAGATCCTTATTACCATTAAATATTGCGGTAAATGACCCATACTCTAGAATTAATATAAAAGAGGATAAAGATAAACAATATCAAATAATAAATATTTCACAGCGCAAAGAGTTTACCGAATATTTAATAATGGAAAATCATTCTAGTATAGAGGATGATGATATTTTCACATGGATTGTGCTTTCTTCTGCTAAAGATTATAGCACTCCCGCAAACCTTTTAGCAAAAAGATATAATATAATATTAAAAGAAAAACTACCGAAAGTTTTTGAAATAATAAAAGATAAAGCCGCAAAGATTGATAACGAAGTAGAGAAATTTAATTTCATTACTTCAGAGTTAGCCAATATTGTAAGTTATATGGGTGATTGGCGTACTATCAATGGTCAAATAATTCCCAGACATTTGGATGTTGTAGCATCGGATGGTTTTGGTGACTGCAAGGATTTTGCTACTGTCACTACTGCAATATTACGAAATCTAGGGTATAATGCTGATGTAGCGTTAGTTTATCGCGGATATCCAAATCTTGAGAATAAACAGATAGTACAATTACCACTAATGTCTAATTTTAATCATGCAATAGTTAGAGTGATTAATGCAGAAGGAAAAGTACGATATTTGGATCCAACAAATTTTCTCAGTATGGCAGATGGAGTATTTTCAGATATAGCAAATCGTACAACTTTAGTTTTAGGTATAAAAGAAGCAACATTAGAATTAACAGATGATATAGATTACAAACACAATGTAGTTAAAGAAAATTTTATTGTAACATATAATCAAGATTATACACTTGGCTATATTGAATGTAATGTACAACGCAATGGAGAAAGTGCGCAGCAATATACTGGAATGGAATTAATAAAATCAAAAAAAGAAATTGAAGATCTTCTTATAGGTATAAGAGGATCTAATTTAAAGATTAAAACTCTACCAAATTTGAAATCTCGTATAGTACGAGATCTTGAATTTCAGTTTTCTTATACAAATACAAGAGATCCGAGATATAGTAATTATGGTCCTGCGTTAGATCTTATACCCGTTCATTTTGAATCTTTAGGGAAATTGATAAGTACAATACGTGATGATCAATTATCTGATATATTCATTGGAAATCCATGTACTTTGATATCACAAATATTGATTAAAAATCATAAAGCAAATAACCTTCATACTATGGATTATGTATTAAAAACAAGATGGTTTAATTTCAATATAGAGTATAAAAATACAGATCTTGGTATAGAGGTGAATAGTAAAATGGAGTTATTGCAAAGTTTTATAAAACACAAAGATATTAATACCGAAGAATTCAAAATACTAAAGCATAATATTCAAAAAAATCTGCAAAAGAGTATAATAGTAGAGAGAATTAATGAAAATATCATCAATCAAGATTTAAGAACTCAGCTCTCCTGACGTGTACTGCTGTATCATATAAAAGTTGGTATATATATAATACAAAAAGTTTTAAAAAGTGAGAATTTAGCTATAAAAACAAAAATGTTTATGAACAACTCTTGCTATGGAGATACCAGATACTTCTGCTATTACAACCTAATAAATGTGCATTAGTAGAATTTATAAATTTAAAATAGCTATTGCTCTTGTGTGAGGGTGAGAATTGAGAGTGATTTGTGTAGAGTGCAGGTAATATTTTAATACAACGATGAGCGATGATTACATAGAATATCGTACTTTAGACCTCAATTACTATTTTTCTTCCTCTTCAATTTTTCCATTATCTTCAGATATAGGTTTAAATATATCTATATATGAGTACTATATCCAAGACTTCTCTTCATTAATCAACTAAAATAGTCTTACTCAAACTAAGAAGTAGATAAAAAAATGTATGACATCAAAGTACTAAGATGATCATTCATTCGCTATATTGCTTACCACTAATTCAATCTCAAAATACTGTGTGTGTGTTTGGCTACAAAAATTTGCTGGAAAACTTATGTCTTACTTTCATAATTCTACTTTTATCAATTATTAAAGCAATTGCTTTAAAAACTAACAGCAATATTACAACGGATAGAATAATATTCAAGAGCATAGCATAATTCATATCAAATACATGTGTTATAATTGATAATTTATAAAATATTGCGCTACAAGAATAAGCGCAAATAGTTTGAAAAATGCCAGAAAGTATAGCATATTTGCAACCAACCTCATTTTTTATAGCTGCAAATACTGCTATGCAGGGAAAATAGAAAAGTATAAACAGCAGATATGACATGACATTCACATCATTTTTAAAATGTGACTTCATTATACGTTGCCAATTTTGTAATTCCGTGTTCTGTGTTAATTGGTATTGTTCTTGTGAAGATGTTTTTTCACTTTCTAAATTATACAAATTAGTTAAAGTAATGATGACAATTTCTTTTGCAAAAATTCCACTAATTAATGCTGCTGTTGCTTGCCAATTATTATTTGTGATACCTATGTATTTGAGTGCGGGAGATATATATGACGAGACGTTAGTAATGATAGTATTTGTGTCTTTTTGATAAATACTATTTTTAATAATCACACTAAACATGTTGATAACAACTGAAATTACTAAAATCACACTCCATATGTTGCGTGCAAATTCTTTGACTTTATAAGTTGCAGCCCCTAGAACATAGCGAAAATTAGGAATATTATAATCAGGTAATTCAATATCATGAGGATGATCTTTGTTGTGTATTAGACTGAGATCTCGAACATTGTTATAGAGCGAATAATGTAGGACATAACCAGCTCCTAAAGATACAATACAACTACATAAATATACTACCATTATCACATATATACGATCTTGTGGAAAAAATATTCCGCAAAATACAGTAAATACTGTGAGGCGAGCGCTACATATGATAAACGGTATCATAAATACAGCTATTATCCTATGTTTCATTGTACGAATTGTTCTAGTAGAAAGAATGGCTGGAACATTGCATCCAAAACTTAAGATTAACGGTATTATTGTTTTGCCTGAGATACCAATTCTCCTTAACAATCTATCTAATCTAGTTGTTGCTCTCATCATGTAACCAGAATCTTCGAAGACACTAAGTAAAAAGTATAATACCCATATAATTGGAATAAAAGATACTAAGACTTTTATTCCAGATATAATGCCATCAATAACAGTAATCATTATTGGTAATTGATTGCTAAACAAATATTCATAAGAAGGTTTAATATAAAGATCTATTGTTAGCTGCATTACATCACTTAAGAGTTCTTGTAAATAGCCTCCCACTCCAATTGTTATGTAGAATATTAGTTGTAATATTACTGCTAAAATAGGAATAGATAGCCATTTATTGAGAAAAATATTATCTAAAATTTTACTAATATTATGTTTAGTTTCGATATTTGGATGCTCTACTACAGAGGTTTTATATATCTGATATGCTTTATTATTCAATGCGATTACAACATTGTCGTTCATCATTGAGCTATTATTTATATTATTCTCTTTGTAAGTGAGATGTAATATATTTGAGACTTCAGAAAGGTCATAAACACGATTATTGGAAGTATTATTTTGAAGATTTTTTTGTATTTTTTGTGTAGTATTTATCAATATTGTCTTAAGTAGTGTCAATTTATTATGTGTTTTGACTCTGATCTTTTTGTTTATTATATCAATTTGCTTTGGATACATAGAATTTTGATATGTAGGTAAGCCTTGTTTTATGATATGTATTAACTCTTGTTTAAGTGATAAAAGATAATTTTTTTTCTTCGCATTAAGAAAAAGCACCTTACAGTGTAATTTTTTCTCAAGTAATTTAAAATTTATTTTAAGATTTTTAGTGAATGCTAAATCTATCTTATTTATAGCAACTATAACTGGCAATCCTAATTCTATTAATTGAACAGTGAGTTTCAAATCTCGATGTAACTTTGTTGCATCTATTACATTTAATATGCATGTAATGTCATTAGATAGTAGAAAATCGAAACTCTCTAGCTCGTCTTTTTGACATAATTCTTGAATATAGTGCTTGTTATTAGTAGTATCTTTACCAACACTAACTGGACACATCATGCATTGTTTTTTGCTATAACAAGGCGCATTGCAGGATACTTGTTGTAGATAATGATCGAAACTTTTTATTCCAGGTAAATCTATTATTGTGTGTTTTATTGTATCAGATTTTTTATCAATTATTCCAAAATTTGCGTTAACTGTAACACCATCCCAATTTCCTACACGTTCCACTTTTTTTGCAAGAAAATTAAATATTGTAGTTTTGCCACAATTAGGATAGCCTACTATAGCTATTTTTTCTTCTAACTTCTTTTCTTTTTTATGCGGAGTCATATTGTTTTATATAAAAAATTGCTAACAAATCACATAGGACACCATCACTTTGAAGCTAATAAAACTTAACTAAAATTTTGAGTTTTACATAATCTTGTATAGTACCCATTTTTTTCCAACAAGATTTTGTGTTCTCCATCTTCCACAATGCGCCCTTCATGAAATACAAGTAGCCTATTGACACTTGTAAGTGTGGATAATCTATGTGCTATAATAATAACAGTTTTTTCGCGCATAAGAAATTCCATACCACGCTGTACTTCATTTTCTGTATCACTATCAAGCGCAGAAGTTGCTTCATCCATTAGAAGAATTTTTGAATTTTTTAGTATTGCTCTTGCTATTGCAATTCTTTGTTTTTGACCACTTGATAATTTTGTACCAGCCTCTCCTACAATTGTATTGAATTTTTCAGGCAAATTATTTATAAATTCCTCACAATACGCTTTTTTCGCTGCTGCTAAAACTTCGTCGTCAGTAGCATAGGAATTACCATATCTTATATTTTCCATTATAGTTCGATTAAAGAGAATAGGATCTTGTTGTATAAATGCTATGCTTTCTCTAAGAGATGATATATCTACCTCTTTTATATCTTGCTTATCAATTGTAATTTTTCCATTTTCTATTTCAAATAATCTGAGTAATAATTGTATAAAAGTCGTCTTACAACTACCTGAAAATCCTACTAATCCGACTGTCTCGTTTTTATTAATACAAAGTTTTTGAACATAAAATGAGTTACTGTTGTCTGGATATTTAAAATATACATCATTAAATTCTATAATACCGTCCGATATAGATAAAGCTGGCATATTCTTTTTGGATTGTGCTCTCTGTGCTTGTACATCATATGAATCATTAATAATACTTAGACTTTGCCTACATATGCCAATTTCACTGAATACATATGTAAGTTCATCTGTAGCAAACCAAATTGTTTGTAGCACACCTAATGTACTTGTTACAACATAAGTCAAATCTCCAACGCTAATTGAATTTATTTTCCATAAAAAAATTGCCATACAAAACAAACAGACTACCCCAATTGTATTAAGGATGCTTAATACAATTTTCCACTTCTCCATATATATGAGGCTAAATCTATGTTTGTTTACTTCATCTAACTGTAGATTCGAAATTATATTTCCTTCATGTTTAAATGTATTGAATATCTTGACGTTTAGGTGATTGCGTATAACATCAACAATTCCTCCTTGTACTATAGCGCGCGAACCCGATTCCATTGACGAATATTTTGCTGCTCTGCTACAAAATACAGTGATAGCAGCTATGCAACAACTAAGCCATCCAATAAAAGTTATTGATAGGAGGGGATTTAGTTTAAACATTACACTCGAAGATATAAAAATAGATAATACAGTTGGAAAAAGTACGGTAATAATATCGTCTACTATAAATCTCGCACTTCTGGGGAGATCATCTATTCTATGTGCAACTGCGCCTATATATCTATTCACAAAATATGAATGAGAGTGATTTAAAACATACTCAAATGTTTCTAATCTGATTGATGCTTCAAATTTTGGTAATCTGTAGGCAAGAAGAAAGCCCTTTGCTCGATTTGTACATTCCATAAATATCCAAAAACAAAAAGCTATTATTAATGGTTCTTTGATAAGATTCATGGTTTTATCATTATGCTGCTCCAATGTTGAAAATGTGTCCACAAGATTGCCGGTAACAAGAGGCCAGACAGTAGTGCTTGCTATATTTACGCACGCGGCTATTATAGCTGCGCACGTAAGTGCTAACCATTGTTTTTTAGCATAAAAACACAAAAAAGGAAATACACGTACTGAAGATGTAGCGGTATCTGCAAATTTATCCATTTTACATAGCAATATTAAATTATAAAACCATACACGAAAACTAGCGTCTTTATATCATATTTTTATGTGTGCTACTATATTTTTTTTTAATATTATAATTATTTGTAACAAGCTCTAATACTCGATCTGCAGTTAGTCTATAATACTTATATAATTCATCCGCTGAGGCTGATGTACCATATGTAGTTAATCCTATAAAATTGATACAATTTCCACATGCATCAAAATCAAGAAATTCTGCCCAGCATTGTTTCAAACCAGCTTCAATTACAATTCTAATTTTTGCTAAATTCAAAATTTTACTCCTATACTCGTCATTTTGCATAAAAAAATGCTCCATTGATGGTACAGAGATTACTACACAAGACAATTGATATTCACTAAATATTCTTTTAGCAGCCTCAATAGCAATACATACTTCCGAACCAGAACTATAAAGTGCTATATCGTATTTTTTCTTTTTAATATCAGTTGTAAAACTTTTTATTACATAGGCGCCACTAGAGCACAAATTAGTAGGGAAATTTAAATTTGCATCGTATTTATATTCGCGGATTTGTACCACTTCCTGTCTAGTTAAGGCAATAATACTTGGTCCATGTTGTGTTTTTAGTGCAAGTGCCCAACATTCCAATGTTTCTGTAAAATCACATGGTCTATATACATAAACGTTGGGCATAGCGCGAAGATGCGATAATTGCTCTATGGGTTGGTGTGTGCGTCCATCTTCTCCTACCCCTATAGAATCATGTGTACATATTAATATTATAGGCTCTTTCATCATTGCAGCAAGCCGTATTGCTGGTATACAGTAATCGGTAAATACTAAAAATGTGCCGCTATAAGATCGAATGTAATTCGATAATGACATTCCGTTCATTATAGCAACCATTGCATGTTCCCTCACTCCATAATGGAGATAATTTGCGGTATAATTTATATCTGAAATAGTATTGATGTCATATTGATAGTTTGCTTTTGCGCAAGTTGATTCAGTAAGATCAGCAGATCCACCAATTAAAATTGGGAAATTAGTGTCATAATTTAAATTTTGTTTTAGCTTCTCATCTATCTGATACATATAAGAAATCACACGTTGCGATGATTTTCGTGTTGCCTCTTGTTTTTGAGATTTATAGTCCATTGCATAATATTTCATCAATTGATCTGCAATTCGCATATAATGTTGAGCTCTATATTGTGTGGTCAATTTTGATTGAAGACCTAATTTTTTTAATAAGTCCATTGATGCATCGTATGAGCAATGATTACGCTTCCACATGTTATTCCATTTTTTTATAAAATCATCTGGAAACTCAAATGCTTTATAAGACCAATTTATCGCTTTACGCATGAGCTCTGTCTCATGTGAATCTATAGAATTACCGTGGATTTTTGGGCTGCCAGCACTTATAGGCGCACCCTTTCCTATACATGTACTACATCCTATAAAAGATGGTATTGTTGAATTTTGCGCCTCAGTTAAAGAGCTATATATTTCATCATAACTGTGACCATTAATCTTGCGTACGTGCCAATTATTTGCACGTAGAAAATCAATATGATTATCACAACTTACTTGCGTCACAAGACCATCTATTGATATATTATTATCATCAAATAGCACAACTAAATTATTCAATTTTAATTTTCCAGCCAAAGATATAGCTTCATACGAAATGCCTTCCATCATACAACCATCTCCTACAATAACATAAACCTTATATTCTAATTGTGTTGTTTTAGTGTGTGTTGCGAGAATTTTGGCAGCAAGCGCTAATCCTACAGCATTTGCTATGCCCTGTCCTAATGGCCCTGTAGTTGTTTCAATGCCGCGAGAGTGATTTTTCTCTGGATGACCAGCTGCTTGAGAATTTAATGTTCTGAATGTTTTTAAATCCTCAATTTTCCAATTATTATACCCAGTGAAAAATAATAAAGAATACAACAAAACCGAGCCATGACCAGCGGATAATATAAACCTATCTCTAGCGATCCATTCTGAGTCTTTGGGATTGAAACGCAAAAAATCATGAAATAGAACTGTAGCAACATCCGCCATCCCCAGAGGCATACCAAGATGACCAGATTTAGCATTTGCAACTGTATCAACAATCAATATACGTAATCCATCTGCTAAATAAGTGTAATTTATATACTCTTTAGTCATATCATAATCTTAACAAATCATTTTATGTGTAAGTATTATAGGAAAGTAACACAATCTTGTTTTTATTTCGATTAATTTTTTGTTTTCAAAGAATTAAATAATCATGTTTATATGGATGATTTTGTGAATTAATTATTTTTTTAAATTCATACTTAATGAAGTATTAATAGTGCATATTTTTTGGTGATTTTTTGTATAATAAATTCCACTGATTAAGCTTTATTATGTTTGTATTTTCTTTTCTTGGTAGATTTTGATTTGTAACTATATATTCATTAAAAATACTGCAATTAAGTTGATTATTTGTTGTGCAAAGAGTCGATCTAACTTTTTGCAAATATATTGTACTGAATTTTGGAGTATGTGAATGATACAATCCTATAGCCTTACTCCAGCTTTGGGTTTTAACATAATGCTTTCTTAGTAAATAAGCGCTATATGCTATATTATGTAATGGATTCACTATATATTCTGGATGTTGAAAATAATCTTTATGTTGTAACCAATTAACCTGCCCACATCCAACATCTACATTAGTGATACCTCTGTTTAAGTGATTCTTTAAGAATGTTAATACACTTGCTTTATTGTTGAAAAAATATGGCTTCCCTTCGACATTTAATGTCCAAGGCCATGGGTGTATTCGACTTTTATTCTTACTCCTTCTGCCAGATTCTACTATTGTTATAGCATATAGTAGATTGTGTGGCAGTGAGTAATAATTTTCAAAAAAATGTATTGTTTTCAAAATGTAATCTAAATTTTCTGTCATAATTTTACTTTCGAAAACTCGATCATCAATTTCTTGTATTGTGTGATATTGATTTTGCCATTTTGTATAATAACGGCGCCTATGCTTCGTAATAAGAGTGTCATGATTGTTTTTTACATCTTTATTCTTAGTGCATTTCATTCTACAATTTATTTTGTACATGGATTTATAATATTCCATATACGACTTAGCATCTTTTTGAGGAAATAAACAATATGAAAAAATCAGCAGCATAGTAATAAACAATCTTGTTTTATGATGCATAATGTGATTTTTAATTTATTACTTATCCTAATTAGTTTCGGATATTTCAAAAAATATTGTGTGAAAAATTATTAAATATTCTATAATCTATAAGTTGTATATGCTCTTCATATAAACTCTCTAAGTTTTGATTTTGGTATTATTATATGAGAAAAGCAATAAATTTTTTTCTAATTATATCTCTTTGCGCAGTATCTATTTACATATTTGGAGTAAAAGATATGATGGGCGGAATATTTGATTGGTTTCCATGGTATAATTACGACTACAGAAAAAATTATGCTTGTCGCGCCATAGGCGGAAGGGAGGGGTGGGATTGCGCATATGATATACTTCTTAATTCAGATCAACAAAATATAGGATTACTGACAAGAGGACGTATTTTAATAGAGGTTACTGATGAGTTAGTAGCTACTTATAAGCTGCTATGGGAAGATTGTCATTGGGGTGGTGTTAAAAATTTCTATAGGGATGGATGTGGATTTGGTTGGTATCCCACAGATAAACATCTATGGGTTAAATCTCAAATAATCACTCCCACAAAAGATCCTCTCTCATATCCATGGTCTGATAATTTATTTACTAGTTATAACAGATATATTTATGGATTGCCGATAAAACTCGATCAAAGTAATATGAACGAAAGTTTTCTTACCGATGAATTAAAGAATCAAGTAAAAAAATGGAATGCTCCAGCAATTGTATGCATTTTTCTCAAAGGAGATAATCAACCACCAACATTGATAGGATGTATCCCAGATTATATTAATCCATATCCGCCTGTTTTTAATGAGATTGTTGCTTCTGGTATGCGTGCTTCAGTAAAAATTCCTCAAAGTGGTGATCAACAATCAAAATGGTATAAAAGTATGGGAAGTACTTTTGAAAATCCAGCAGCGGTGCTACACTATTATGAGGGTAGCAAACCTTTGAAATTAGCATCTGACAAAGATTTACTAAGAACATCGGAGTACAATAAGTGTTTTGGTGGACAATCATTTGATGATGATCTAAGCATGACTAAGTACTATGGATTTATAGATGCTGCAAAACCTAATGAAATATGTGTATATCATACAAAATGTGTAACAGATTTAAAAGATAATGAGATTGATGAATATAAAATTGGATGTACACCTCGTCCTGGAGTATTAGATAATTCTAAGTATACGCCTGTTATAGATTTTACTTTAGTGTGTGATAGTACAGAGTCTGATGATAATGATAAACCTCAATATGGTCAATTTGATACGCAATCTGGATATTGTGTAGATAGTAAGAATAAGCAAATAAATTCCTTAAAACCACGCAGAGCATTGATGTTAGCATTTATCGAAAATCTTCCATCAACACGAATCATAGGTACGGATTATGATGGTCGTGAAATAATAGTAGGAACAGATTATACTGTACATTTAAAGGATGAAAAAAATGCAAACATTGTGCATGGCACATTTTTAGAATTATTAAATAAACCAAGTGGAAAGGGTGGATTATATCGTACTATAGTAAATAATACTACATTGACTAATTTTGCTATATTAGCAAGTAATGGAATAACTGATAGTAGCAAGACCAGTAACTTTTTTAGAATGAGTGGCGGATATCCTGAACATAAAGTTACAGGTAAAATAGAAAATGTTCTCACTACTTTCTATGTAAAAGATGATTATAGGATAATTCCTCAATCCCTCATTCCAGATAGTTGTTTTAATACATCGAATATTCTACTATCTTGCCGTTATCCAGAATATGTTGCAAATGTCATAATTCCAGCGTTTAAGCAGAATAATGAGCCAGATATTATATATACTGATATACAATTTCCATCAGATGGGCATCAAAAGAACTGTACATTGTACAAATCAGTTCTGTCTGGTGGAAGAATGCAGTTATATCAACCAGCTAATATAAATTATAGAGATTTCAATTACTGCACATGTAATGAAAAATATACTAAATGTAAGGAGGGAGCAAAAGATTGTGCCTGTCAATTGTGTAGTGATACTCCAGAAGAGGTAAAGTATGCGGCATGTCATGGTGAGTATGGAGTAGAAAAAATTCCACAAGACGTCAATCCAAGTGAAGAACAAATCCATCGTGATAAAATTTGCTTTTACGTTAAAGATGATTGGGATTTTCTCACTGGGATGTCTTCATCTAATGATGGGTATTGGGGAGAAAATGGTAAATCTGAAACGAAAAAGCTATTTTGTGCTAATCTACCAGTTATGTGTTATCCCCTAAAATCACCCGCAGATTGGAATGGAAATGCCATATGGGAGGAAAAAGGAGTATTTTCGGGTAAAGTTGATGTGATTGGAGAATGTGCTATAGGTTATGAACCTAGGGGAAGAAAAATAGAATTAAAACCTCCGTCAATGTGTGCTCAGGATAATAAATGTGTAAAAAACAAACAAACTATAGAAAGTGCTCCAGTAATATATGATAGAAAAAACAGATATCTTTGTAAGGATAAAAGTTGCAAAAATATTCAAGAAATAGAATGGATAACAAATTATCGCGGCGATGGTAGCGAAGAGTGTAGAGAGTATTTTCATGATGAAGGTTGCTTTGTAACTCCTTGTATCACTGAATCAGGAGGGCAATATAGCGAATGTGATAAAGAATTAATGGTTCTATATAGTAAAGCAAGCTCCAATTTTGATCAATTAAAAAAGGAAAAAGAAAGTAAAGATGATGTGATCAGAGAAAGCGATTTGCTTAGTGATATTGGTATCAGGTTATATATTGAAAAATATTCTTCTTGTTGCGGTGATAAACCATCTGGTTATACTAATGAAGAGCCTTCTGATGCTGAAAAACCGAAAGCTGATTGTGTGGCTGGAATTTACGAGAATTTTAAAAATCCTTGCGTTAAAAAGTAGTTTTTGTTATTGCTATGCTTCTCATTATAATAATTTAATCAATTGATTATAGATTTAAACAATTAATGTAACTTTGGTACAGAGATATGGCAACAAGTATTATAGTGATAGTCCTTATATTGTTTATTGCGTACTTTTTGCTTTCTAAAATATTTAATTGGATCGTGTTGGGAGTGTTGATTTTATTAGTATTTCTTTTCTTTTCAGGACAATCTGGTAATACAACAAATTATTCTATAAAATCAATAACAGATATGATCAGTGGGCTTTTGGAGATTCCACAAAATTCTGAAAAGAATTCAAATTCTATAGTAGACTCTGTTAATGACAAAATAGGAGAAGTTGATAAAAGCAAAGAAAAAATATCACCAAAATCTATGGCAGATTCTGTACTTAATTTAAGTGGAATGAATTCTTACATAAAATCTATGATGGGGCAATTTCAAAATATGATTAGCTCTTTCGGTCTTAATACAAGATAAAAAATTCCATTAGTTATGGAAAGAGAAAAAATTACAACGAAGATAATGAAATCTCTTGTATCATGTAATGTTTCATATATACTTTGATTCGATGCAGTGATGATAATATTTTAGTTAAGTATTTTATTCTATTATTACGCGGAATGAGTACTGCTATTTTGTCCTGCTGCCGCTGTTTCGAGTGTGGATATGAATAAAATTTTAAATACATCATCTTTATTACGTAGTTTAATTTATGGCTAGAGTTACAATAGAAGATTGCAGTATTGTTGTAAAAAATAGATTTCGCCTTGTATTGTTGGCTGCAGCAAGAGCAAAGGAGCTTACTTTAGGCGCTCATTCAACTATCAAAAAAAAAGATAAGGCTAGTGTGCTCGCGCTACGTGAGATCGCCAAAAATTTAATAGATTTAGATAAGATCGAAGATACATTAGTTCAAAAATATAGAAGATTCACGATGGATACTCAATATAAAGATGATTTTCGTGAAAATAGAATTTCCAACAGTACTGAGGGTATGTATAGTAGTTCCAGTATAGATTCGGATTTTAATTCCCAAGCTAATGTTGATAATTCTTTATCTGGAGTTTTTAGTAGAGAAGCGCAGGAAGTGCTGGAAAATGAATTACAGGATGGTGCTTTGCAACAGTATAAAGAAGAAGAGGAGCAAGGGGATGAAGAAGACGAAAGCGGTGATCTAATATCACAAGATGATGATGTTGGAAATGAAAATGATGAGGATGAGGATGAGGATGATGAGTGGGATAAAGATGAAGAATAATAGGATAAGAAATGAGATTTGAGACTGGAAGTTGTGATGTCTTCAAAAAAACAGTGATAGAACTCAATCATGTAGGTGTATTGAAGTGATATTCTCCAGTGAGAATTGAATATTTTTTATCCCAGAGTAGGAGAGTATGAATCTATACTAAGTTCTGCCAACACTTCTAATAATGGAGGTTTTTATTGATAATTTGTTTACTGTCTCTATGTTCTTTGTTTTTGAATGTGTAGTTTTTTTGGAAATACAGACTATAAAATAATAATACGTTTTATTTTACAAGCATTGTTGCTCTAATAGTTTTATAACTAATCTAGTTCGTTCTACATACTTCAAAATACATTTTGCTTCGTATTTTGCTTCTATTATCTGATGCTTTTTGAATGATTTTCTAGATTATTTGCATTTACGTTTTTATACTTCTTCTTCTTCTTCTTTTAATCCCTCTTTAGCACTTGCTATATTTTGCTTTGGTTTTATCTGCTATTAGTAATTAGCTGGTTTATTTTCAGTTTTTGCACTATTTTTGGGATAATTTATGAAAATTTAATACTTGCTTACGCTTACATAGATTATCATATAGAGCAGAAGTGAAATAACCCTTGACTTGCAGTATACTTAATATCATGAAGTTATTTTAGAATGGTAATATTTTGATAATTTTTTATGTTTAGAGTAGAAAGTGATACTGTTGGAAGCATTAATGTTCCCGAAGATAAATATTGGGGAGCGCAAACGCAGCGCTCTTTAGAAAATTTTAAAATAGGTAGTGAGAAGATGCCTATGGCTGTCGTCAAAGCAATAGCTATTGTAAAAAAGGTAGCAGCGATAGTCAATACTGAGATTGATGATTTAGATTCGGTTGTTGCTGATTCAATAATTAGAGCAGCAGATGAAGTAATTAGCGGAAAATTAGATGCTCATTTTCCATTATCTGTTTGGCAAACAGGATCTGGAACACAAACAAATATGAATGTCAATGAAGTAATCTCCAATAGAGCAATAGAGATGCTAAATGGTAAGATTGGTAGTAAAAACCCAGTACATCCAAATGACCATGTGAACATGAGTCAATCATCAAATGATACATTCCCAACGGCAATGCACATTGCGTCTGTGATTGCTGTAAAGACAAAATTAATCCCTGCAATTTTGAAAATGCAACAATGTTTTGAATGTAAGTCTCAAGAATTTAAAAAAATAATAAAAATTGGGAGAACTCATATGCAGGATGCCACGCCAATTACACTAGGGCAAGAGTTTTCAGCTTATGTATATCAATTGAAATATGGAGCACAGCGTATAGAGTCATGTATGTATAGGTTGTTAATGATCGCTCAAGGTGGTACTGCTGTTGGTACGGGAATAAACAGCAAGCAAATATTTGCTGAAAAATTTGCAGATACTTTATCCAAAGAGCTTGGTTATGAGTTTGTTAGTGCAGAAAATAAATTTGAAGCACTTTCTGCTAGTGATGCAATTGTGGAGCTTAGCGGAGCTATCAATACAATAGCTGCTAGTATAATGAAAATAGCAAATGATATAAGACTTTTATCTTCTGGACCTAGATGTGGCATTGCAGAGATATCAATTCCCGAAAATGAACCCGGCTCATCTATTATGCCAGGTAAAATAAACCCAACTCAATGTGAGGCCAT
>NZ_JAJBJC010000787.1 GCF_021811825.1 Candidatus Anadelfobacter sociabilis
TACTAAACATTTCTGCATTAGATACATATAGTAAAAAGCACGAATAAATGCAAAAAATAGGAAAAAAAATCAAAGATTTAATCATAAAAATACTACTAATAACTGTAGCTATCAGCTTTGTTATATGAAACAAATAATCATATTCATCATATTCTTTGCCTTTTTTATTAAATTCTCGATGGTATTTTTTCATTCTTTCCATCTCGCTATGAAGAGATTTTTGCCAATCGCTATAAGAGA
>NZ_JAJBJC010000788.1 GCF_021811825.1 Candidatus Anadelfobacter sociabilis
GTTTAGAGTTATATTTCTATTACATTTTTTGTAAGTTAGAATTTACTTTCTTTTATGAATTGGATTCTTTTTTATAATACCAGATTCTTGATATTAAGAAATTTAGAATAGTTTATGATGTAATTTTTGTTTATACAACCGAAAGTTAAAGATCGATGGAAAAATATGACGATTGAAAAATAGAGACAGATTTCCTTCTCACAAACAAATTATGTAACGTAAAATTACATCATAAACTAT
>NZ_JAJBJC010000789.1 GCF_021811825.1 Candidatus Anadelfobacter sociabilis
TATTAACTATAAAAGAGAAAGAAAAATTATCATTTATAGAGATTGCAGGACGTTTCAGTTTATCTAAAACTACAATTTTTAAGTGGAGCAAAAGGCTAGATCCGCAAAAACATAGGAATAAGCAACCAATCAAAATAGATAGGGAAGCTTTAAAAAAAGATATACAAAACCACCCTAATTCTTACGGTTACGAAAGAGCAAGAAGGCTCGGAGTAAGTGCATCTGGGATAAAGCATGC
>NZ_JAJBJC010000790.1 GCF_021811825.1 Candidatus Anadelfobacter sociabilis
TGTATCAGCAAGGGAAGTCTTGAGTGGTTGATCAGTGCATTCATTTCCTTATTTTTGCTATCAGTATTGGTGAATTGGAGGGGTTGTATATTACTCATATCACTTGGTACATTCTTTTGTTTTATCTGAGTGATAAAGAGCGTTCCTTATAAGGTTAACAAAAATTTGACCAAAATAGGTTTGGTCACCATTTAGGGAAAAATCTTCCTTCACTTCTACCTGTAGCATTTCTCTTTGC
>NZ_JAJBJC010000791.1 GCF_021811825.1 Candidatus Anadelfobacter sociabilis
TAAATCTTGCTTTATAAGATAATTTTCAAAATTGCTAATCAATATTTTAATATCTGACATCTCTTGTTTGTATTATACGTACTATACCCTCCAGCGTTAATATATGCATTTAGTACGTATAATACAAACAAGAGATGTCAGATATTAAAATATTGATTAGCAATTTTGAAAATTATCTTATAAAGCAAGATTTAAGTAAAAATACCATTCGTAACTACATTGCCGATATTGAAAATT
>NZ_JAJBJC010000792.1 GCF_021811825.1 Candidatus Anadelfobacter sociabilis
TCTCATTTATTATGGTATAATATGACAATATTGGATTTAGATTTATGAGATGCTGATATGATATACGATTTAGCAATATATTCAAAGAAATATTTATGTCTCATTAAACGAACGTTTAATGAGACATATGTCACAAAATTTACAATTTACTGAAAGATTAGCTATCTTAACTGATTCAGAAAGAAAGCTCATTTATGAGCTACCTAAATTTGCTCTTAAGGAAAGAAAATTTTA
>NZ_JAJBJC010000793.1 GCF_021811825.1 Candidatus Anadelfobacter sociabilis
AACCTCACCCATACAAGTATTGTTACGGCAAAATCACCATCAGAACCTTGCTCCTTTCATACCAACAAATCGACCATCATAACTCTAATAAAACCTTCCTTTGATCTGGGGGGGTATATGAGATTAGTCATAGTGCTCTATAGATGTAATATTTACCAAAAAATTAATAACTATCTTATATTGTTTTCCCGTTATTATTCGTTTTTGTAGATCTTTCACGCCAATTTACAGACC
>NZ_JAJBJC010000794.1 GCF_021811825.1 Candidatus Anadelfobacter sociabilis
TGGTGAATCGTTAGCTACAGCTATAAGCGTACCTTTTGTAGGCTCTTGTTTAGAGACCTCATATACATCTCTATTTAAATATGAATATAAAAAATTTTCCTCAATATTAACATCATTTGTAACATCAGTAGCATTAAAATTATTCAATTTTATGAAATCAGTTACAGTACCTAACATCCCTGCATCGCGTGTTTTAAAATTCCCAAAAATTCTGTCATTTTCACCAAGAACAAT
>NZ_JAJBJC010000795.1 GCF_021811825.1 Candidatus Anadelfobacter sociabilis
ACCTCACCCATACAAGTATTGTTACGGCAAAATCACCATCAGAACCTTGCTCCTTTCATACCAACAAATCGACCATCATAACTCTAATAAAACCTTCCTTTGATCTGGGGGGGGTATATGAGATTAGTCATAGTGCTCTATAGATGTAATATTTACCAAAAAATTAATAACTATCTTATATTGTTTTCCCGTTATTATTCGTTTTTGTAGATCTTTCACGCCAATTTACAGACC
>NZ_JAJBJC010000796.1 GCF_021811825.1 Candidatus Anadelfobacter sociabilis
ACCTCACCCATACAAGTATTGTTACGGCAAAATCACCATCAGAACCTTGCTCCTTTCATACCAACAAATCGACCATCATAACTCTAATAAAACCTTCCTTTGATCTGGGGGGGGTATATGAGATTAGGAGATCATCCAATTTAGTAATTCTATAATACTCAAATGCTATCCAGTTTTTATATTCATTTTTTATTTTTGATTATTTATTCCTGAATTAGTAGTAATCTGTATGTT
>NZ_JAJBJC010000797.1 GCF_021811825.1 Candidatus Anadelfobacter sociabilis
GAATATATCCACGTGATAATCGCTTTCTGTGAATCCTTACAGCTTCTTTCTCAAAGACACTTCTGTCTTTGAGAAGTTTTATCTTAAAGCCTCCAAGTTGATTCTTGAGTCCTCCCCATTGTACAATACAAACCAATTCTCCAAACAAGGATTTCCTTAAGCTTATCCTGTAGTATCGAGTTTTGCTTTTATAGAGGAAGCTGCTTTGCTTTAAGGGAGGTAACATTGGGTGTT
>NZ_JAJBJC010000798.1 GCF_021811825.1 Candidatus Anadelfobacter sociabilis
ATTATTGCGCTTTTTTGGAGAACAAGAGAATTGCAATGAGATTCGATAAAATGGATTCTACATTCCTTGCATTTATTGCTCTTGCTATTGCTAAACTTTATAAGCTATTTTGTTAACAGTGCCATACATAACTTTCTTCAACTTGACAACAAAATAATTTTTTCTACTAGCTCAAAAAACCACCAATCCTAGATCACTTACGGCATAGTGCATTTAGTTAGTGACATAGTACA
>NZ_JAJBJC010000799.1 GCF_021811825.1 Candidatus Anadelfobacter sociabilis
TTTGCACTACTTATTACAAATTCGTTCTTATTTTTCTGGAAATGATTGGAATCTTCATTGTATGAAAAAGATAATGGGATCTGTCTGTTAAATACGTATAAGAATGCAACCTTTATATTACAGTTCCTATTCTGTCTATATCACTATGATAAAGAAGTCCTGAATAAGACAATCAGTATGTGTCTTGACGATAGATGTTCAATATGATAGAATGCGCAGAAACTCCACAACG
>NZ_JAJBJC010000800.1 GCF_021811825.1 Candidatus Anadelfobacter sociabilis
GATCTTTGTCTTACTTTTTCTTGCACTGAAAAGGATCCAATGACAGAAGAAGTAAAGACTTTTGATCTTGTTCCGCATGGTGGAAATATTCCAGTTACTAATGAAAATAAATTCAAATATATTTACTTAATGATGGACTTCAAGCTTAATAGAAGAATTATTGATAAGCTTAATAGTTTTGTTAAAGGATTCTATTCTATTATTCCTGTAAAGTTATTAAGAATATTTACAG
>NZ_JAJBJC010000801.1 GCF_021811825.1 Candidatus Anadelfobacter sociabilis
CAACAGGGGCACCCGCTCCCCTGAACCAAAAGCCTTACCGGCGAGTGAGGTTTTGTTGCAAAAAGATCTTTGTGGAATATAAACATTCACTTCTTCCGTTTTCTTCTTTAGTGCCCAATCGAATGTGACTAATGGTTTGATCATGTTGTTAATGCTTGCTCTAATACTAATTGTTAATACTTGCTGCCTGTGTTAGGACTCATTCTACTTGGTTATTTATGATAACACT
>NZ_JAJBJC010000802.1 GCF_021811825.1 Candidatus Anadelfobacter sociabilis
CCTTCTTCTACACCAAAATCTAGACGACTTTAAATACAAACAATTTTTAGTTGTTGTAACATAAGGAAAACATATATATATACCAATTCTCCATAATCAACGCTCCTTTATCGCAAATTACCTAACATCCAATTCGTATATTCACCCGCAAATCAAATCAATGCGAATGATCATATCTTTATATCAATATCTTAGAATATCATAAAAACCAGACGCTTCTCTATGTTT
>NZ_JAJBJC010000803.1 GCF_021811825.1 Candidatus Anadelfobacter sociabilis
CTTTTTACGGGATCCGCTTTGGGGTGATTCAGAGTTTTTTTATATGTCACACCAATGCATCTTTTAGCATGCTTTATCCCAGATGCACTTACTCCGAGCCTTCTTGCCCTTTCATAACCGTAAGAATCAGGGTGGTTTTGTATATCTTTTTTTAAAGCTTCCCTATCTATTTTGATTGGTTGCTTATTTCTCTTTAGCTTTGAATTTATCTCTTTCTTCCATCTGC
>NZ_JAJBJC010000804.1 GCF_021811825.1 Candidatus Anadelfobacter sociabilis
TCAATCATTGTTGTATTTGTCTCATGTGAATCCACATTATTTGATGGGATATTACTTGGGAGTTCCTCATTGGTATGTGGGATATTACTTGGGAATTCCTCATTGGTATGTGGGATATTACTTGGGAATTCCTCATTGGTATGTGGGATATTACTTGGGAGTTCCTCATTGGTATGTGGGATATTACTTGGGAGTTCCTCATTGGTATGTGGGATATTACTT
>NZ_JAJBJC010000805.1 GCF_021811825.1 Candidatus Anadelfobacter sociabilis
CGCAAAGCCGCTTTCATCAATGTAAACTATCGGCTTTTTTTCACTTTTTATCTCATTAATTTTTTGGCAAAACATAGATCTTTTTACGGGATCCGCTTTGGGGTGATTCAGAGTTTTTTTTATATGTGACACCAATACGCTTTTTAGCATGCTTTATCCCAGATGCACTTACTCCTAGTCTTGATGCCCTTTCATAACCGTAAGAATCAGGGTGGTCTTGT
>NZ_JAJBJC010000806.1 GCF_021811825.1 Candidatus Anadelfobacter sociabilis
ATTATCGTTAGTTCTTCGTGTTTCCATATCTTTATCATTAACTAAATAAATTTTAAATTGCTAAAACAAAAGATAGATATTATTACTTTCAAATGTATTATCTATTAATTCATGTAGTTTTTCTGTGTTATTCACTCTGTGAGATATACTTCCATTATTATCTAGCTTGTTTCTTTTAATGCTTACAATTGGAGAGTTCTTCATGTACTCTATCTTGCTAT
>NZ_JAJBJC010000807.1 GCF_021811825.1 Candidatus Anadelfobacter sociabilis
CTCACATACTATTTGTATTGTATATTTCTCGTAGTTCATGATGATATTGTTTTTCGTTATTGCTATGTCAGCATAGCACTTTTATTTCATATCGCAACCTCTATATTACAGGTCCGATGGAAGATTTGGACAATAATTAATTCAGAGCTTCTGTAGCTTCTATATTATTATACATCACTGCTAGATGTAATAATGTTCTTTCATCTCTATCACAAAACAC
>NZ_JAJBJC010000808.1 GCF_021811825.1 Candidatus Anadelfobacter sociabilis
TAATTAAATCTTAGTTTTTCTCTCTTTTGGAATATGATAGCAGGAAATTTTATTCAAATCATAATGAAGAAGCTAATGTCAAGCCACATTTGAATTAAATAAAGAAACAATTTCGAAATGTAAACTAATTATTATATATGATTGACTATTATATCATTAACTCAATCCATGCTCAAAATGTAGGTAGAACTATGTATGTTCATAGCATTTAATTT
>NZ_JAJBJC010000809.1 GCF_021811825.1 Candidatus Anadelfobacter sociabilis
CCTATTTTGCTTAGGCGTTAATTCCTTTTTCCACTTGCTTATTGTCGTAGTTGAGATCTTAAACCTTTTGGATAGATTGATAAAACTCTCACCAGCTGATCGCAGCTTTAGCACTTTCTTACGGAATTAAACTGAATATGTCATCTTTTTCAAGTTTTGATATACATTCTAGCACAACTTACTCTCATAGTACATGACTCTTTTATCTGATCTT
>NZ_JAJBJC010000810.1 GCF_021811825.1 Candidatus Anadelfobacter sociabilis
TTTCTTTCTGTTTTCTCAGCAGATCTGAGGATCTCTGCTCTATACAATCTTGTTTATACTCAATGCTTATTGTGCATACTTATTGTAGAATATATCCACGTGATAATCGCTTTCTGTGAATCCTTACAGCTTCTTTCTCAAAGACACTTCTGTCTTTGAGAAGTTTTATCTTAAAGCCTCCAAGTTGATTCTTGAGTCCTCCCCATTGTACAA
>NZ_JAJBJC010000811.1 GCF_021811825.1 Candidatus Anadelfobacter sociabilis
CAAAAGACGATATCGATATAACAAAAAAAATACACGCAGCTCTCTCAGCTCTAAACATCACACTCCACGACCACCTCATCGTCTCTCATAACTCTCACTTCTCTTTCAAAGCTCATAACCTTATTTAACCACAATCATGGAGTAGTTGAGATATAGAGCGAAAGCGGGTGTATAGAATATTCAGCAAAATAAACAAATCTCATTATATCTA
>NZ_JAJBJC010000812.1 GCF_021811825.1 Candidatus Anadelfobacter sociabilis
TTTGCACTACTTATTACAAATTCGTTCTTATTTTTCTGGAAATGATTGGAATCTTCATTGTATGAAAAAGATAATGGGATCTATCTGTTAAATACGTATAAGAATGCAACCTTTATATTACAGTTCCGTTACCTTTTAGGTGTATTGATTATCTAAAATCAGCGTTTTATCGCGTATGTAAAAAATTAAATCTAACTAACTAAGAATATT
>NZ_JAJBJC010000813.1 GCF_021811825.1 Candidatus Anadelfobacter sociabilis
CTCCACCTCCGTGTCTATGTAGTGGTATGATAGAGCCATCAACAAATATTATATCAAGCAGTACCTCCTTCATACTTTGCAAGTAATACAATAACTTCCAAAAAAAACCATTATCGCTCCATCTCTTATATCTGGTATATACAGTGTGCCAATTACCATATTCCTCAGGTAAATCTCTCCATGATACATCAGTTCTTAGAATATATAGAA
>NZ_JAJBJC010000814.1 GCF_021811825.1 Candidatus Anadelfobacter sociabilis
GCATATACATTTCCTATACCTTTGAAATTCCCATAATTGTATTCAGCTCCTCAAAATATCCGCAATGCCTCACACTATCCGTATGCAAAATATTCCGCCATATAAAATACCTTCTTCTACACCAAAATCTAGACGACTTTAAATACAAACAATTTTTAGTTGTTGTAACATAAGGAAAACATATATATATACCAATTCTCCATAATCAA
>NZ_JAJBJC010000815.1 GCF_021811825.1 Candidatus Anadelfobacter sociabilis
GGAGCTTCGATTGAACGCCGCAACGAGTCTAGGTTTTCTCAATTACCCAGCGATTAATGGCCAGTTGCAAGATTCAATGAGGCTCGCTATAGCAATTGAAAGCGCGATAGAAAATTATAAAAAAACTGTTGATAAATAGCATATGAAACATAATGCTCTATCAAAAAGTGTGTATCTCAGACTTTTCATAGCAATTAGGCTCAGAGC
>NZ_JAJBJC010000816.1 GCF_021811825.1 Candidatus Anadelfobacter sociabilis
ATCAGTCGGATTTTTATTTGATGAATCTGAAGTTGCTTTGAGCTTTTTGATCTCTCCTAATTTTATAAAACTATTATATTTACCTCAATCAATTTCATCTTCATTAAATCATGTGGCTTTCTTCTTTGTAAAAATATCAAACTCAGATCTTGAAGATGTTATCTCCTCTCTTTTATTAATATTCTTCTTAGGTCTTATATTT
>NZ_JAJBJC010000817.1 GCF_021811825.1 Candidatus Anadelfobacter sociabilis
GCTTCTCATTTAATCTCAAAGTCCAACCGTTTCTATCTATTGCTTCATAAAAACATCGTCGTTATACCACTAATAAGCTATACCATCAATACCTTTTATAAATCTTTCACAAGAAGTATACTTATCTATCTTTCTGTTTTCTCAGCAGATCTGAGGATCTCCGCTTCTATATAATCTTGTTTATACCCAATGCTTATTGT
>NZ_JAJBJC010000162.1 GCF_021811825.1 Candidatus Anadelfobacter sociabilis
ATGATGGGAAGGGAGGACGCTGAGCAGTTTTTAAAGAATAGACTGTCAAATGCTCAAGCTTACAAGCAAGAAAAGACTAATGTTAGATACTTAAGCAATGTTCCGGAACAATTTGTTAATTTAAAATTATTGAAAGTTTAATTAAAAATGTTTTATAGATTAACTTAATTCTTATAGTATTTATTGAAGTTAGTGAGAGTGATTCTTCTAGCTTTTCTATCTCTGTTAGAATCATTAAGTATATCCTCATCATCATCACTCCTCGAAACTTTCTTATCTTTCTTTTGTGGAGAATTATTATTTTGAGAAGCCTTATCTTGAATTTCCTGTTCTATTTCTTGCTCATAATCATCATATTCGTAATACTCTTCGTCTTCTTCACCCTCATAATCTTGTGACTCATAAAGCTCTATGTTAAATAATTAGATTAAAATAGCTTTTAGTTACCTTGATTGTTAGCTTTTGGCATTAATTCCCATCTACCATTTTCTTTATATGCATTTAGTGATTTTAAATTAACAAATTGTTCCGGAACATTGCTTAAGTATCTAACATTAGTCTTTTCTTGCTTGTAAGCTTGAGCATTTGACAGTCTATTCTTTAAAAACTGCTCAGCGTCCTCCCTTCCCATCATAATAACAGTTGCGCTATTTCCTCTTTGTATCTTAGATTCTGAATTATATTATGAATAATGCACAATTAAAATAATGTATTAAAATCTTACTCATTGAATTTTTAATATGTGGATAATCCGCATTTGAAAATTGTGGTTCAAACTGTTCTTCTGGATTCTCAATATCTTCGCTGTTAAGCACCCCATCCCCTCAAGATTGATTTTCATCATTTTGCTGTTTGTCCTCTTCCTCTGCACTTTTTATTGCTTGTTTTACTTTTTCAATGCTTTCAATAAACTCATTAGGAAGGAGATTTTCTTTCTTGAATGCTTCTGAGTATTCATTTATGACTGTAGGAATGAACATCAGGAATTTTCAATATTCTATTATTCTTGGATCATCAATCACTGATGGAATTCCGTTATCTATAGAATTTTTAACAAAAATTTTATCAGAGCCTACCAAAGAAATCATTCAACAATGATTTAATAAAGCTTTGATGCTTCTGAATAACTTCTTCTTTTTCTTTAATCTTCTTTTTCAAATTCATTAATTCCTTTCGAAACTCTAGTTTATCTGTTTTGAGCTGCTTTTCTAAGGTAACAATTTCTTTGTTTTTATTTCTCATTAAATCTTTAAGAACTTTATTATTTTCTTTGAGTTGCTTGATATAAATCTCTTGAGAATCAATTTTCTCAATATTTGCTTCTCGTTTTGAAAGTTCTAACTTATCATCTGATTTTCCTTCCTTTACAGCTGACGATTGTAATATATTTATATTCTTATCGGATTTTAATTTAGCGCTACTAGAACTAATTTCTTCCTCTTTAGTTGTTTCCTCTGGATTTTGCAGAGGAATAACATTTTTCTTGCTCTCCTAATAAAGAAATTAGATCAGCATACCTTCTTTCTTTTATGCTTATGATTTGCCTTGGTTTCTTTGTGAAGTACTGAAATTAACTTCTTCTGGACTCGAAATACCTCATTTTGCAATTTTATGTTTTCCTTTACAAATGAGTTTACAATATTGATATTTTTGAATTGATTTGATGGCTCTAGCATTATTCCCATGCATTCCTTATTAATTTTAAGAGTAACTTTTAAATCATTTATCTGCTTGCGAAGTTCATCATTTTCCTCTTTAAATTTGCTTTCCATTCAGTTTCATTTATGTCTACAAAAATAAACTAAATTAAATATACTTTTTCTTAGCTTTGGTCTTAACATCTGGAGATTTGATCGTTTCATTAAGAGGTAAATCCTCAATAATCAATTCTTGATTCATATCAAAGTTGTGATTTTTCATTATACTAGATTCTACATTTAGTTTATTTTAAATTTGATTTCTATCCTTATTAGAATTTATCAAAATGATTTAAAATTGATCATAAAATTATTAAATAATCATCTATCTCTCACCATTAATTTGAAGCGAAGAATCCAAATGCTTGCCTATCCGACTGATTATTTACTCCATGTGTAATACTGTGAAATAGTTCGTTCTATTGAAATTAAACCAAAATTATTTACAATATCGTTGCTGTTTGAATGAAATGCATCGAAAATGGTAGATGGGAATTAATGCCAAAAGCTAACAATCAAGGTAACTAAAAGCTATTTTAATCTAATTATTTAACATAGAGCTTTATGAGTCACAAGATTATGAGGGTGAAGAAGACGAAGAGTA
>NZ_JAJBJC010000163.1 GCF_021811825.1 Candidatus Anadelfobacter sociabilis
TTTGCACTACTTATTACAAATTCGTTCTTATTTTTCTGGAAATGATTGGAATCTTCATTGTATGAAAAAGATAATGGGATCTATCTGTTAAATACGTATAAGAATGCAACCTTTATATTACAGTTCCATGATGTATTTAGCTATACAAATGTTACTAAGAATAAAACATGGTTGACACAATAGAGCTAAAATTAAAAAACTGCTATGGCATTAGAGAGCTACAAACAACATTAAAATTTGAGGATCATAGTGCGATAGCGATATATTCACCTAACGGTGTTATGAAGACATCATTAGCTAAAACTATGATAGATCTCTCTACAGGAAGCGAAACTCGAGATCTGGTTTTCCATACGCGTACAACGGTTCGTGAAGTAACCTTGAATAACCAACATATAGAGGCAGAGGAAATATTTGTCGTCAAATCATATGATGCAAAATATTCCACAGAAGAAGTATCAACACTATTAGCAAATGAAGACTTAAAAAATAGATACGAAAAGATACACAAAGAGATTGGAAATGAGAAAAAAAAGTTAGATGAAAAACTACGAGACATAGCTGGTTATGGAGCAAACTCCAAACTTGATTTAGATCAAATTTTTGAACGTATTTTTAAGAAGAAATATTATGATGCATTGCTGAATATCAAATCTGAAATTGATGTTCTTACAAAAGGAGATTATTGCGATGCTAAACACGCCATAATCTTTCATCCTAAGGTCAAAGAGCTCCTACAAAAAGAGGACTTAAAATCGCACATCGAAGATTTTGTGCAGAAATACAATGAACTTACAGAAAAGTCTCCTATTTTAAGGAAAGATTTTCAGTATCATCATATAAATCAAGTATTTCAACAGCTTAAATCAAACAACTTTTTTACTGCGGGTCACAGTATAAATCTTTCTGATAAAAAGGATGGTCAAAAGAAAGAGTTTACAGATACTTCTTCTTTAGAAGAAGAAATTGAAAAAGAGAAGAAGAGTATCTTAAGTGATCCAATATTGAAAGCGAAGTTTGATACTATTGGTAAAAGTCTAGACGGAAATCAATATCTAAGAGAGTTCCGAGATCATATTACTAGAAATCCGCACATTTTGCGCGAGCTACGCGATCTGGATGTCTTTGAGAGAAGGCTCTGGCTGAACTATATCTATAAAGCAAAAGATGAATATGGCACTTTGATAGAAAAATATGAAGCTGCAAAGGCTGATCTGGATCAAATAGTGTCGCAAGCTGAAAAAGATAGCAATGATTGGGATTCTGTAATAGAGGGCTTCAATGAGCGTTTCTTATATCTTCCATTTAAACTTTTTGTAAAGAACAAATCTGATGTAATTCTAAAGAAAGAAGCTCCTTCAATAGTGTTTAATTTTATTAATGATAAAGATCAATGTGAGTATGCAAAACGAGATGAATTGCTAGAGGTTCTTAGTACAGGTGAAGCGCGAGCATTATATATTTTGAATATAATGTTTAAAATTAAAACAATATTAAATAGTGAGAAAAAGACACTATTAATCTTTGATGATATTGCAGACTCCTTTGATTACAAAAATAAATTCGCTATTATTGATTATCTTGACGAAATCACTCAACATGATAATTTTTTAATACTTATCCTTACACATAATTTTGACTTTCTTCGAACAATAAAGAGTAGAAAGATAGCCAAACACTGTTACATGGCATTTAAAGACCCTAAAGAGAATATAACATTAACTCCTTTTAAGGAAAAGGACATCACCAATCCACTCCTCAAGTGGAAAACAGAGGATGGGTTTAAGAAAGCAGAAATTCAGATTGCCTGCATCCCTTTTTTAAGGAATCTCATTGAATATACCAGTGGTTTGGATAATGAGGATTATAAGAATCTTACAAAAATGCTTCATTACAAAGATGATACAGAAAATTTAAAGATCAAGGATTATAAAAATATAATTAAGGGGCGCTTGCCGCATTTAAAAGACAAGTTTCAGCTTTCCTCAAATGATTCACAGAAAGGCATCTTTGACTATATAATAGAAGTAGCAGATAGCTGCCTAGAGCAAGGAGACGGAATAAATCTAGAACATAAAATAGTTCTATCAATAGCAAGCCGCTTGTTAGCTGAAAAGTTTATGATTCCAAAAATTAAAAATATTGAGCCAACTTATGATGTAGCAAAAAAAACAACTGGTTGTCTGGTTGATGATTTTTTTAAAAAATTTCCCGACCTACCACATGAGTATAAACTCTTAAAGAAAGTTGTGCTTATAACCCCAGCAAACATTCATCTTAATGCCTTTATG
>NZ_JAJBJC010000068.1 GCF_021811825.1 Candidatus Anadelfobacter sociabilis
ATGAATAGAACTCTTAAAGAAGCCACGGTAAATAATTTCCATTATGCCTCTCAATGATGAGCTAAAACAGCATCTGCATGCCTATTTGATGGCTTATAACTTCGCTAAACGACTTAAAGCCATCAAAAGAAATACTCCTTGGCAATTTATTTTAAATCAATGGTCAACCAATCCTCAATACTTTATACTCAATCCTAACTACTTCTTCGTGAAACTAAACATTTCTTATATCTCACTATAATGTAGCGAATTCCATACTACACACAAATATGCACAACAACTCTTTAGCTCTTTATTAATGAATTTTTTACTATAAACTATTAGCTACAATCATTATATAACGTTTTTGCTATACAGACATTTTTTCTATATTGCCAATTTTGTATAAAAATTAGTAATTAATTCATACAATATAAGAATTACAATTGCTAAAAATTCAAACTCATTCTAGTGTGTGAGTTTTGGATTAATGTAATATTTGTAGAACAATATTATATCAATCATGAGTGCTATTACATTTATATTTATGTATGAATGTGTAACTGTTATTCTACAATAGGTACAAAGATGCAAGAAACAAAAATAGATATTTTAATAAAAAAATTTCCTCATTTAGATGATTTGTCTTTACCATTTTATGCTACTTCCGGAAGTGCGGGTGTGGATTTATTAGCAGCTATAGAAGAAGATATAGTTTTAAAACCCAATAAAAGAAAATTAATACCAACTGGAATAGCAATAGCTTTGCCACATGGATATGAAGCTCAAGTCAGATCGCGTTCTGGTCTAGCTTCTAAGCATGGTATTGTGGTTTTAAATTCTCCTGGTACAATAGATTCTGATTATAGAGGAGAAATTAGTATATTATTGATGAACTTTGGTGAGGAGGAATTTATAGTAAGAAGAGGATCTAGAATAGCACAAATGGTAATTGCTAAATATATCCCTTTAAATTGGAATGTTACAGATGAGCTGCCTCAAAGTAACAGAGGGGGTGGTGGTCTGGGTTCAACTGGATATTGAAAAATATAAAATAATACAAAATATCTTTGAATTTTTTGATACGTCCAAACTGAACACATGATTCACGTCATGTGGGTATTGGCTTGTTTTTTTAATATGCTTTTTTACTATATATATCACTTCAGTACTTCACTTTAATAAACCAGTATGATGTCTAATAATGCTTGAAGTTGATATCTTGATATCTTTGTAAGAAACGAAACATAGTATCGGTAACACATAAAACAGTAGAGTTGAATTTTTTTACACTTCTGTTTACACTTCTTCTTTATTTCGCAGAATGCGATTCGTCTTAATCCTTATAAAACAAACAATCTTAAATACATGGATTGTTAAATTTATGTATTTTTTACACACTTATATATAAAAACACAAGACCACTCGGTACTATATCTACTAGTACCATATCTTAGGGGGCCTACTTAATCGTACAGAAATCCCGATTATATGTATAATCCAACATTTCCAACTACACAAAAATAGAAAGGTGGAAGAAGTGAGTAGATAAAAATTTCTTTTAAAACACACTACTCGTTCGCATTAAAGACACATAGGTGGCTTATTAGGATATAAATTCTAAATTTCTAAATCCAATCTTCCTAATAGGCAAAGAAGAAAGACTTTTTGCGCGAAGAATATACACATAAAAACTATGCTCTTCTCTAGCACATCTCTCTTTCTTCACCTCTCTTATTTTTTTTACTAGAACATACCATCCATGCCCATACCGCCATTCATACCGCCTGCATGAGGATTGTGTCCACATGCTTCCTTTTTGTCATCAACTTTCTCTACAACTACAGCTTCAGTAATAACAAGCAACGCAGCAATAGACGCTGCACTCTCTAATGCACTCCTCACAACTTTAGTAGGATCTATAATACCACTATCAAATGCATCAACAAATTCACATTTCTGAGCATCGAAAATACCAGTATGGGAATTTTTGTGTTGAGCAGATTTTTCTATCAATTTTTCAACTATGATAGATGCATCCACGCCAGCATTAGTCAAAATACGCAACGCTGGAGCTCTTAGTGATCTACGCACTATATTGATTCCGGCATCTTCATCTATATTCCTACCTTTTAAATTTGAAAGAACGCTAGCTGCATAAAGCAATGCACATCCACCACCTGGTACTATCCCTTCTTCAATCGCTGCTTTTGTTGCATGATAAGCATCATTTACGCGATCTTTACGCTCCTTCACTTCAATTTCAGTCATTCCCCCTACACGAACGACAGCAATACCATTTGATAACTTAGCTCTTCTTTCTTTCAGTTTCTCTATATCATATTCGGATGTAGACTCTTTTATTTGCAAATCAAGTTGTTTGCACCTTGCATCAATTTGATCCTTATGCCCTACTCCATCAATGATAGTTGTATCTTCTTTAGTAATAACAACGCGACTTGCAGAACCCAAATGCTCTATTGTAGTGTTTTCTAATTTTAATCCAAGCTCCTCACTAATAAGCTGAGCTTTTGTTAAAATTGCTATATCTTCAAGCATAGCTTTTCTCCGATCACCAAACCCAGGGGCTTTTATAGCAGCAACCTTAAGTATTCCACGCATCTTGTTTATAATAAGCGCTGCTAACGCTTCTCCCTCAACATCTTCGGCTATAATAAGCAAAGGACGAGAAGATTGCATAATTGCCTCTAAAAGTGTGAGTATAGGCTGTATACTACTGATCTTTTTATCACAAATCAGGATATAAGGCTTCTCTAATTCTGCTAACATCTTTTCATTATTGGTGATAAAATATGGAGAGATATACCCACGGTCAAAACTCATACCATCAACTATATCAAGCTGCATTCCACTAATACTGACTTTAGCATCTTCAACTGCCACAACGCCATTATTTCCAACTTTCTCAAATGCTTCAGAAAGCTTCCTGCCTATATCTGTGTCTCCATTAGCAGAGATTGTAGCAATTTGGAAAATTTCTTGCGAAGATGTAACTTTTTTGGAAGTTTGCTTCAATACGCTGACTATCTCTTTTGTTGCAGCTTCTATACCGCGACGTAAATCCATTGGATTCATACCAGCAGCCACGGCTTTAACACCCTCCTTCAACATATAGTGCGCTAGAACTACGGTGCTTGTAGTTCCATCACCAGCGTTGTCATTAGACTTATTCGCCGCTTCCTTCAGCATTTGCAAACCTACATTACGAAACTTACTTCCAAGCTCTAACTCTTTTATAACACTCACACCATCTTTTGTAATATGTGGTGCGCCAAAGGATTTTTCAATTGCTACAACTCTACCCCTTGGTCCCAGTGTTGAGCCTACTATTTCTGCCGCAATCTCGATGCCACTAAGCAACTCTTCACGAGCTTTACTGCCTCTTAAAATTTCTTTTGCTGTCATAAAAATACGTATATATAAAAAGTTAATAATCCATTTGATCTATTTTGCATTTAAATACCACCCTTCATCTAAACTCTGGACTAGACTTTCAAAATAAAATTTGTCCAACAAGAACATAATTTATGATAACCAAAACGTATGACTAAAGTCATGAGTTTATTTGACGAAGTAGTAATCCATTATGAAATTATAGCAAGGATATCAGATTCTTTCATGATGAGATACTCTTTGCTATCGATTTTAAACTCAGTACCCCCCCATTTTGCGAAAAGCACAACATCGCCAACCTTTACATCCATTGGTACTCTAGTTCCATTTTTATCGACTTGCCCACTCCCAACGGCAACTACTTTACCACGAGTAGGTTTTTCTTGCGCGTTATCTGGAATTATTATCCCACCAGGAGTTGTTCTTTCGCTTTCTATCCTCTCAATCATAATACGATCATATAGCGGTTTCACTGTGTGTGACATTTTATACCTCTTTTGAACATTGTTCACAACTATTTCACTAACCCATATATGTTAAACACTATGCATTTTCAAGAGAATTGAGTAAATTTTTATTTATAAAATTAAACATAGATATTAGAAATAACGAATATTGATGATAGTAAAAAGATTATAAAAAATTAAAATTTCAAATTTGGTTCAAAATCTGCTAGATCGTCATGTGGATATACAGTAACTCTTTCTAACAACTTTAATCTTCTTTCTAGACCAACACTCTTTATTCCCACACTATTAGCAAATTTTAAAGTTCTTTTGATGTTATTTATATCAAAATCAGTCCTTCCATCATTAACATAGCGGACACTTTGTATTGGGTAGTGGAATGTATGTATTCCAAAAATAATACTAAGTAAAATAAGAATCATTGTAAGTGGAGCAAAATCTTTAGTAATGATCCAACTTAAGATAAAAAGCGTTAGAAATGCGATAAATGATCCGCGAGAAAATCTCGGAATATGATCGTGTTTTACCTTATTTGAGATACCGCTAATGTTGTTTAGTGCCATACATTCCATATGCGGTAGCAAGCCTAATTCTCCGCCATAAAGAAATTGTATATGACGAGAAACCAAAAACGAAGCGTAGAGATCATCAATTACTTTATCTTTGTTATCCGCAAAAAGCTTTGAGTATATGTCGTGACCATTGTACTCGTTAATGGAAACAAAACTACACCAACTTATAATACTACGTAATCTTCCAGAATCTCCATAATGGGTCAATACTAAATAGAGCTTACTGTCAATATTTAACTTTTTTAAATAGGAGCGAAAATAATTAACAAAAAGCACTAAATAAGAAACAAAGTGAAATTCATCATCATCAGAAGTAAAATTTATTAACTCTTTATCTCGCATTTTTGCAGACAATACTCTTACCATATAAGCATTTTTTAATAAAAAGAAAAATTCATTTAATACAGCACTATCATCATTTGCATGATTGTAAAGGATAGAAAAAATCCTTTTAGCAGATTCCGTAGCTATATTTCCATTTTTGATAAATTCAAAAAATCCTTCAGACTCTAAATTTTGAAATATTGCCTGTTGTCTCCAAAATGCAATATCATTGAGTGCTAGGTTTGCAAAACATTGCAAAACCATTTCAATATCAAAACTATCACTACCATATCCCCAAGATTCCGCAGTGGTTATCACAAAACGTTTATCACTATCACAATTTATTTCATCAGATGCTTTAATAAATTTTTTATGTATTTTTCTTTCATATTGAGAACCTATCAAATTAAATAATAATAAATTACCATCTTGTGCATAATATTGATATAGTAGATTAAGATTATTTTTTATATCAGAATATCTGACATTATAATACTTACCTATATGTGGTGCTATCACATAACAACAACTCAATATCAAAGCGGGTGTCTCATCTAATAAATCTTTGGTAATCCATAGATTCTTTTCAGTCATTTTTTCTCGTTTAACATTATGATTTATTTCAACATCGCATTCTATGACAATATTGTTTTTGATATTTTTATCAGATATTTCCGATCCTTTTGCATAAAGATGAATAGTCGCAATAATTTTTCGTATATTTAATAATTTTTTTATAATTTCACGATCAGAAAGAAAAAATTTTATGCGCTGTTCAAGCAATATCACTAATTTTTTCTTTTTATCTGTAATTTCTGTATATGCATCGCGTGCATCGCGAATAATGATAATATTGTCATCATCATCACGAACTTCATCATTAATATAAGTCTTTACATTAAAAAATAGATCACATAGCCTGTGCAACTCGATTATTGTTTCAAGTACTGTTTTTTTATTTTGAAGTTTCAAATTTTCTAACTCATTTATTTGATTCTTGTCTAATAAATGCTCTACACTATTTATCAATTTTGAATCATTATTTTCACCATCTATAATCTCTCTAATATCTTTTGCGTTAGATATAAATTTTTCATTCTCTAAATAATCTAATATATATTTGCCAAATCCATCACGCACTCTATGGAATGCAGTAAATGCTGCGTTGTATAATGATTTTTTGCTCTTTGCCATTGTACTATGCTTATTATATCTGAATTAAATAAATTTATGTATTTTTTGTAGTGGATAAACAGTATCATCTATTTACACCAATAATGTTAATGCTTTAATTTTACGAAAACAATAGTATTCAGAGGATATTTTCAATATTTTAAATTGAATGAGCGTTCACCAAACACAATAATGTTGTATGGTTATTGGAATCTTTATAAAGCCAATTACCATTTTGGTCTATGTAGAGCTTTATTATATTATGAAGAAGGTAGAAGATATGAGTGGAGTGAAAACATATAACAAATTGAGATATTGACAATAAGATTATTTTACGATTTGACTCTATAAGATTATTTTCTTCGATACTTGAATTTTTAATTCATTATTGTATGATATATGCCGTTAAGATTTTATAAATTTTGCATCATATTGATATTATTTGAGTAAATTGTGAATAAATTGATACAATTTTTCCATAGGATTTCATGCTATTCAACTACATAAAGCTTTGTTCATACAAAATAATATTTTTAGTACTCGCTTCGTTTTTGCTACTTTCTTGTATTAGCTTTTCTGATAGGGAAGTTCCAGCTACAATAGAGCGCAAGGAGAATCTAATTTTTAAGAAAGGTGAAGTAATTAATAATACTCATAATGATAGCGGATATTATAGTGAGTTTAATAACGACAATGAGACATCGGTAAAGACGATAAAAAACAAAGGCGATTCTGTTAAATATAGCAATGAAGATAATTGGGGAGGGGGAGGACGTGATCAATTTATATATTCTAATAAATTATATGATGATGCAAGTGTTGGTGATACGAGTAACCAGGATAGCACGACGAATCACTATAAGAAGAATTCAATTTCACAAAATGGAATCAAAGAATTAAAAGTTTCTGAAAATGGTAACGCATTGAAACAAAAGATTCTTCTTAACAATGGAGGTGATGATCAGAGTGATAAAAAACAACAAGTTAGTGAAGAAAAGACGAGTAGAGAAAAAAGCATTATATCAGATGAATTTGATTCGCTTTCTGAAATGAGTGATAGTGAGAAGGTTAATCTTAGGGCTGAAAAAAACAATCATAT
>NZ_JAJBJC010000164.1 GCF_021811825.1 Candidatus Anadelfobacter sociabilis
CCTGCAAAATGCATAGAAACTGAGGCCGTTATACCATTATTTATGACTAATTTATCCATATAATAAATCTCAACACTGCATTGGTAAGAGAATAATATTTTTGTAAAAAAGTCTATAAACTGCACAAAGATATAAGCAAATTCAAACTCAAATGAGCACAAACTAAAATTAACTCAGAAACAACTGAGATCGATAGGAATTCTACAATAAATAACTGTGAGGAAGAAATAAAAGTAACAAGTGATGATCTTTCACATTATAAGATTGACTGAATGATTGAAGATACTAATAAGAAATATGAAGAGGAGAAGACAACAACTGAGATAATAAGATTAAATGAAGAGGATCAGGAAAAGTATGAAAAGAAAAATAAGTTTTGAGAAGAAACTAAACTTGAGATTGAAGATGATCTTAATAAGCCAAAAAATATTCTAGAACATTCTGAAACATCAAATGGTATCTCTTGTGATGATTGAATATTTAATTATTAATTCAGATAGTAAATTTAAATAATGTGAAACTAAATAGGAGAAATCTAATTTTATAAAATAAATTTGTATCCATTTTATTATAATTTAAAATTATGACTAAAAATATAATAAAATAAAATTTTATCACCTGATATAAACTAATTTTAGGAATAACTTGAATAAAACATATCATATTAAACTAATTAGTTTAAAATCTTCAGCATTGGAATTATTTTATATTAATTATCTAATCTAAAACTTAAATTTCATATTTTATCACACTGTTCAGTTGGTTCAAAAACAATTTAAACAAAAATCTATTTTAAAACACAACTATTGTATTAATTTTAAAAAGATTACAGACGATCATTATGATGCTAGATAAATTCGCAATATTTAAATTAAATTATTTTAATTAAAATAATGTTCGGATGATTGTGTGTAAATAAATAAATAAATATTTAAAAAGAAAAGAGTTTGATTTTTTTAATGAAAATAATTCTAAAAAACTATAGTTCTATATATTAAAAATAAACTTAATTAATAATTTATTTTTAATACTTCTTTTTTATCTAATTTTTAACTAGATGCATTTTGTTAAAAGTTGAATTAAACATGTTTAAAATATATATCAAAGCAATCTCTTGTTATATAAAGAAATATCAAACTATCTACTGTGTTTCTTCATTAATTTAGGCATTAACCAAACCCATCTAATTTATCCAACAGATAATAATATTACCACTTTTACTTAACATTATATAAATTTTCAATTCCAACAAATATCATTCTATTTATGTAATCATTAATATCCTACCTAAAATAAATAAAACTCAATAAGTATATTTTAATTCATTACTTCAATCTGTCCATATTTTCTAAATAAATATATCATATTAAGTACGCATACATTATCAATTTAACCAAAGTCTATTTTAATATAAATTTTACCTGCCAAACGCTAAATAATCTATTACCTACAACTAAAAGATACAGAGACTGATAAATGAAAATAAATCTCTTAGTCTAAACAATAAATAATTAAATTAGATTCTTTTACCATTAAAATAGCCTTGTTGCTTACTATTATTTTCTAAGTAATGATTGAAGTTAAAAGTTATTTAAACTGAAGATTTTTTAATGATGCTGATGATATAGAAATTAATATGAGATATAAGATTTATAGATTAAAGAAAATTAGAATAATTAAGATTAGAATCTGCTTAGTTTTTATAAATAATAAAGGTTCTGAATGAAGGATTTATGTAAATAATTAGAAATAGTATAAGGCTTCTGCTTTTTAAGATTAATATAACATCTTTAATGTGTTGATTAACAATTTTTTAGGTGATGTGGAAAGTAAAATTTAATACGAAAAATAAATGTATTATTTGCTATGATGAATTTAAGACTCTTTGAACTCAGCACATTGGAAATCGTTCTATGACTTCTGTGCAAGGAGTAACCTTGAATTTGGCTAATGAAAAATGAATAAATTTGTTAAAGATACTTTCTGAATACTCTCTTCCTCATCTTGAGTATATTAATCTTAACTACATTCCATTCAATTGAGAAGAAGCAAACTTATTTATGCTGAAATCCTTTCCTAGTGTTGCAAGCTTTTGATTCAACAAAGCAAATATGAAGATAGATGCAAGTTATTATTTGGATGGACTTAAAGCTGCTCTGTGTAAAGTCACTAATATTCTTTACATCGAAATGACTAAATTCACAGCTAAAGAATTTTGTGAAATACTTTCTTCAGCTAAAGGATTAAAAAGTCTTAATTTTCAATATTGCACAATAC
>NZ_JAJBJC010000165.1 GCF_021811825.1 Candidatus Anadelfobacter sociabilis
TTTTATCTTCTTTCGACTCACATACTATTTGTATTGTATATTTCTCGTAGTTCATGATGATATTGTTTTTCGTTATTGCTATGTCAGCATGGCACTTTTATTTCATATCGCAACCTCTATATTACAGGTCCTTTCTATCTCCCTCCTCAATTTAACATTATTTTTTAATTTTTTTGCATCGTTTATTGTATCTTGCGATTCTTTTATTAATTCTTTAAGGCTATGATCTATCACATACTTCCCAGAAGCATCTTGTTTCCATCCCCACCATGGATTAGAAACCAAGGAAGTATGTGATAATACGCCACCTTCTGCTATGGTTGTTAGAGGAATGTATTGATTAAATTCTGCTATTAGTTCCATCTCATTGTGAAGTTTTTTTATTTTTCCATCTGGAGCGACAGATATCCACTCTTTGTCTAGTGGTTGTGGATAATATAAATTATATTGTTCCGACCCATGAGATATTAAATCTCTGTTTCCAGTCTCTATATTCAACCGTCTAAATCTTGATTGTACTTCTTTAGGTGATATCCCTTCCATTTGAGGATAAGCCAAGGGATTGAGATTGATTCCGTCAAATCCCAAATTTATTATTCTATCTCCATATGCTAATACATCAATATCAGCGGTAACAGCCTTCACACTACTTATTTTTCCTTTTTGAAACTCTGGTTTTGCCATCACTTTTACTTGTACTGCTTTATATCCTTCAACTGATGTGGGTGATGTAAATGTTTTTTTAACTACATTATGATCCTCATCGATTTGTACATATTCTTCACCACTTTTTACAAAAAAACATGCTTTACCCTCTTTGTCTCTAAGTGCTAAATTCTCGTTATTTTCAAAAATATATATCTCCTTACCATCTTTAGTAAGTAATGGTGCATCTATCACAATTCTTTGTTGTAATTTTACCAGCTCCTTTCTGTCTCTTGCATTTTCATATTCTTTTATTAGCCCATATGATTTTTTGAGTGAATCCTGATTTTCATTGTTTGCTAATTTTATCTTATCTTTATTGTTTCCATTTGCTGCTTTGCTGATTGAAGCATTCACTGGAATAAGACCTCTAGTCGGCCCTTCTTCGGATGATTTGCCGTGTACGGCCATATTTTTACCTACAGCTCCATTTTTTAGCCAAGGATAAGCACACTCATTTACAGGACGTATAAGTATAGGAACTCCAGATTTTTTACTCAATGCTTTTAGTTTTTGTAATGTATCTCGGTCTATGTTAGAGAGTTGCTCTTCCTTATCTCTCTGTGTGTTTATATTATCTATATCTTCCTGAGTTAGTGCTTTAATGCTTAAACTTGTTGGAGCATCATCCTCTCCCAATTCAAATCCTGTCTTTTTCATATAATGTACCCCCCTTTTTAGACAAAGAAGAAAAACGAATCTTTACAATACTCTCTCTTCTCTTTTGTTTATATTAACACAATAAAAAATCATTTACATTTGATTCATCCATTCGGATAATTCGCTCGAAATAACATCGCTCAAAGCCGCGCCGATATCACTTGCGCTGTTGTAGTAAAGATGACCGTGATCAATACTACAGCTATCACAAAAAGCTCCAAATCCACCATATTCACCGCTTACAAGAGCTGGATGCGTTAAGGCAAATAACAACTGAGCAACTCCATAACATGTATTACTTAAACCAGTACTCTCAGAATAATCCAACACTTCCATCAAACTGTTTGCATTAAGCACAGCACTAACCAATGCCTTTATTCCCTCCTCATTTTGCCCTTCTTCTTTTAGTACTTCTCTCAAAACTACAACGCTATCCCTGTAATCATTAACAGGAATTTGTTTATAATCAAAAAAATCTCCAGATCTCATTTAAATACCTCTATCTATTTAAATTAACAACACAAGATATACCTTATTAAGGTTATATACTTTGTACAAAAAAATCAACAGATGATTTATCGGCACCATCAACTCAACCATCAAGCTTCGATAGAATATTGGCTATGGTGTTTAAAAAACAAGAAAAACAGATCAGTGATTTGTCCATGTGATGAGAAGAACAGTTGTACTCGCTCAGCCTAGATCCTTAAATTTTCGGCATTGTCGTTCTTTTTGTCGAATGGATTGATGCGAGTTCTCAACAATGTTGCATATATTGCATATGGGAACTGTAATATAAAGGTTGCATTCTTATACGTATTTAACAGATAGATCCCATTATCTTTTTCATACAATGAAGATTCCAATCATTTCCAGAAAAATAAGAACGAATTTGTAATAAGTAGTGCAAA
>NZ_JAJBJC010000166.1 GCF_021811825.1 Candidatus Anadelfobacter sociabilis
GTAGATAAAACACTATTTATTAAAGAAATCATTGACAGTAGTGAGAAAGCAATTCTCATTACATATCCGAGACGATGGGGAAAAACGTTGAATTTGGATATGCTTAAGGTCTTTTTAGAACTTGAGGGTAAGGATTGCCAGAACTTTGTTCAATATAGAGCAATCCTAGGAATGGGAATTGATCCTAGTCAAAATTCTGATATATTAAAGCTACAAGACAATTTTAATACTTTTCTCAAGACACTGGAGGATTTTAAATCAAAGAATGATGTCTTTATAATCGCAGAAAAAAACTATACAGACGCAAAAAATCAAATAAATACAAGTAAAGCTAAATCCGATTTTGCATGGTCTCAGCTTGGCTATTTTGAAGCATATATTGGAAGATCTACATCACACTATAAAGCATATTTGGAATCATAAAATCAATACGATCAAGATGTAGGAAAACATCACGCTGCTGAGGTTCAATATGAAAGCGCAAAACAAGAGAAAAATAAAGCTGAAGAAGAGCTGAAATCAATAAAGGATTTGCCCTCGCCTTGCAATAGAGTGATATTTGAGGGTGGAACGTATATCACGAAAGAGAAAGATGATATAAAATTCTTAGACAGTTTAAAAATTGGCAATAGTGGTTATATTGATAAGTACCAAGGCAAATATCCTGTTATTTTTATTAGCTTGAAGGATATTACTGGTAGTTCTTTAGAAGAAATAAAAGATAAGTTCAAGACAATAATTAAATCTTTATATAGGGAATATAGGTATCTAGAAAACAGCTCTAAATTAGCTATTGATGAAAAGGTAGATTTTAAAAAATATATAGAATCAAATTATACAAGAATAACTATAGAAGGGAGTATAAAATTCTTAAGTGAGCTTTTATACACGCACCATGGGCAAAAGGTTTATGTATTAGTTGACGAATATGATAAGGCTGTTAACTCACTATTAGCAGAATATCTAGGAGAAAGTAAAACTAAAGAGGAAGAGAAATTTATCAAGGAAGTAACCAAACTTATTTCTAATACAGTATGCTCTCCTATTGCTAAAACAAACCAATACGTAGAGAAACTTATTTTAGTTGGGATATTTGATACAACTCATAAAGAATTTGGCTCTGGCTGTAACAACGTTGTGCATTATGGTATCACCTACTCTAAATTTAGCGAATATTTCGGTTTCTTTGAGCATGAAATTAATACTATGATAGTAAATATTACTAAAGAGATAGATATGAAAAGTAATATAGGTAGCAACTGGTCTCATGTTCTTGGTAATATCACTACGTGGTATGATGGCTACGCCGTTCCTTCAGATGATAAAAAGAAATCTTACAACCCAACATCAACTATGAAACATCTGAACTCCGCCTATACTAGCAATCACAGTGATGGCTTTAATCCAAAACCTTACTGGGCAGAAACTGGAGCGGATAATGCTATTTTAAAAGCATTATTTACAAAAGAGAAATGCCTAAATAGCACTATAATAAATAAATTTAATGATATATCTGAAAATGGTTTCTATGAGCTAAATTTTAATCCCCAAGTATCATTATTTAAATATGACTGGTTTATTCATATAGATAATTCAGGGTTTTTTTCTTATTTACTACTTAACTCTGGATATCTAACTATTAGTGATAAGTGGAAAGGTGCAAATTCCTCCTCTATTGCTTTGCGTATACCAAATAAGGAGTTAAGAGAGGAATTCATAAACAATATCATACCTAATGATGAATCAGGTTGTAAAGAAGTCTTAGAAGGTTTGTCGCAATATAAGCGCACTGAAATAGAAAGCAAGTCTCCAAAGATAGTGAGTGCGATTCTTAGCAGAAATGATACTGCTTTGCAAAAGGAGCTAAACTCTGCTCTTACAAATGGTATGAGCTGCCAACCTCATGGTATACAGTTTAATTATTTGGAGCTATCTGCTTTATCTGGCACAAATGAAACATTTTCGTTACTGAGTGACAAGTGTAAAAATAGCAAAGCTCTTTTATCGAATTTGAATAAGGTGCATAATATAAATATAGCAGATTTTGCAAAGATTGGTAATAATACGGATGTTTTATCATTACTACATAACCGTTCTGAATTTGAATCTGTAAAAAAACCATCAGCTTTTTATAATTATTTTCTTTATTTTTACTGTAATTATTTCTATGGCACTGCATCGGCAATTGTTGCTGGAAGTTGTGCTGCTGGCGGTGCAGCGATTAACATGGGGTTTCTTGATAGATTTCAACAACCTCAGCCTGCTCAACAACCTC
>NZ_JAJBJC010000167.1 GCF_021811825.1 Candidatus Anadelfobacter sociabilis
TATTTAATCAATAAGGATTTATATACCTGGGGTAAGATAAAGAGATACTAAACTTAAAGAAGATTAAGAATTTATTGTTACCTAATATTTTAAAGACTTTGCTGCTATCTAGATTAAAAATACACACTTGAATTCATTAACAAATTAGACATCAAACTATCAATATGACCATATTTTTAAAAAATGGATTTTTTATTTCTAGTTAGAGATAGAGTAGAGAGTAAATTTATATTTCATTAAAATTTAATTTAAGAAGTAATTTAACTAAAAATAAAACCTTTGGAATTCTAATGAGTCAGATCTTGTGTTGTAGATTAAAATAGCTGCAAACATTTTCTAATTTATATCCATTCACAAATGTTCTTTTTCGAAATGTTTAGTTGCACTTATTAATATTTTTAACTAAAAACTTTCATAGCATTTTATAAAACTAAGATTTTAAAACTTTAAACCATATTGTTTGTTTATTACAATGTTTAAATCTTTTGATTAGACCGATGAGAAAAAGTTTAGAGAGCTATCCATCACAGTCACAAAATGAGTATGACAATTTGATAGATAATTCTCAAAAATATTCAGATAGAGATATAGAACAAGATATTGAAAATGAACATCCTCAATTGTTAAATGTAAGAAATCTGAAAATTAGTATCAAAATATAAAAAATTTTGAAGAATTATTAATTAAATTTAATATCAGTGTTAAGCAATTATTTTGTAGTATAGAACTAAGCAATTATTCTACAAAGATAACGATAATTGAAAACTTTGTTAAATAACTATAATTAATATACGATTTTATAGAAAGGAAATATGAAATTACCTCCAATTAATAATACATACGAGAAATTGTCTGAAGATACATTAAATTCAAAAATGTTGAAGAGTAGGAAGAATGTACTTTTTGAAAATCAAACTGAAAATGAAAAAGTAGTTGATGAACACGAAAAATTAGAAAGATATGATACTCCAGTACTTAAATTAGCTCCTTCTCATCAAGAAACAGGTATACTTTTGTTTTCAGAAATAAATTATAATTGATACATAGGTGATCAAGGAGCAGTTCATTACTTATCATTTGATCCAGTTAACTTTGATGATCAAGAATTATAAGAATGAACATCAACTACACTAACGAAAGCAGAGTTATTTTGAATGAAAATTTTAATCTTCAATATGAATTTAATGAGTTATCCGAAGATAATTGAGCCAGAGTTTCAGACAGAGATGAGATTGCTTTGGCTGCTGAGAATATCAACAACAACGATAACAAATCTTCTGAAAATGGGGATTTTAGTGAAATTTTTGGTAAAATTTTATTTCATTATTTCCTCAATCTCTATCCATTGTAAAACTTAAATATTAGAAAATTTTCTTAATCTCTTCATAAAATTACCAAAACTTTAGATAAATTTATATTAAAGATGAATTGTAAAAATATTTTAAAGAAAATTATTTGATATTAATCTGATATTTAGTTGACAAAAATGAACTTGAGCTTCTTGAAGGAAAAAGATGATTTTTAATCAGAAAATATTATACTTCGTTCAAAGTTGTTATCAGAGATTTTTGATATAATATTATTAGTCATCCTGTATTTGAGGCTATTTCAATTTTCATTATCGTTTCAAACTGAGTAGTGATGGCACTTGACAATACATCAAACACTGATAGCAGCTTAAATTTCTTTTCTTTGACAGATTACATATTTCTTGGATTATATTCTATAGAAATGATTTTAAAGATAATAGGTTTAGGATTTATATTCCCAAAGAATTCCTATTTAAGAGACTCATGGAATATTCTTGACTTTATTATCGTCGTTAGTGCTTATATGCCTTTTATATTTTCGGATAGTTCTGTAAATTTAAAAGTTCTAAGATCCTTCAGAGTAATCAGACCTCTCAGAACAATATCTGGAATTGAAGGATTGAGAGTACTTGTATCAGCATTGTTGTCAGCTATTCCACTTCTTAGAGATACTATTCTTGTTCTTACATTTTTCTTCATTATTTTTGCAATTGCAGGACTTCAAATTTGGTCAGGAGTTCTAAAGAAAGCATGAGTTAATATTGAAACAGGAATTCCAATGCAATCTAGTTATTTTGGATCAAATTATTTATGAGGAGGTGGAGTTGATTGCCCAACTGGTTATGTATGAGGCAAAACTGATGAAAATCCAAATTATGGAACTACAAACTTTGACAGTATATTCTTTGCATTATTAACAGTTTTTCAGTGAGTGACATTAGAGGGATGGTCATATATAATGATG
>NZ_JAJBJC010000168.1 GCF_021811825.1 Candidatus Anadelfobacter sociabilis
AGAAAGTAATTGCTAAATTATTTATTATTATAGAATTTAAGCTGAGATAATATTCTAAAATGAGAAGAAATTAGTCATTCAAATAAACTACAAACATCCAAAAATAATGTTAAAAAGTCTCACCATTCTCTCCACCACTTTGAAGAAATTAGGAATTTCTCTTCTCCTATTTTACCACTGTTTGATTTCATTACATCGTTATATTTAATACTGAATGGTGATTTATTTGTACGTTTTAAAACCTTAAAGATAATGTTTCCTTGTACTTCTGCTGATGTATTTTGACAAAACTGACCTCATATTTTAAGAATTTGATTGTTAGACTCTTCTCTATCATAATAGTCTTCTGAATCATCTATACTTTTGATAGATTGATCTGCGTTCTTATTAATATTTTTATTGTCATCATGACCTCTAACTCTTCATAGACAAAACTTTGCACTTCGATTTTGTTTTGAGGAATTTCTATTTGCAAGTATTCCTGGAATTTTACTTGTTGGCATTGCAATATCTTCAAAAAGTCATGAATTTTCATCAATTTCATTTTCATCAGAAAACTTAATCTTTTCAAGAGCATTTAATTTTTCAATAGATGCTTTACTCTTAATATGATTTGAGACAAGACTTCTTTTTGGACTATTTATACTTTCTCTTAATTCTGCCATTTTTGGCTCAAAGTTACATACTGTGCAAATTTTGATATCTCTTGAATGAATTCAAGTCTGGCTTGATTCTTGTTTTCCACTATTTTTAAAATACTTCTGTCTTATTTCATCGATGGGTTTCTATAGAAATAAGATATAATTTACTTTATCATGCCCAATTTTAGTTTTTACTTCTATTTTTCTATTCGCAGAGTTCATTATATTATCTTTTATATTAGGCTTTATATCATTATCTTTCATATCCCTTGTAATAATGCTTGATCCAAAATCTTTAGGCTTATTCATAAAGCTATCTCCGAATTCAACATCTTCATATTTATTGACTTCAATTTTTATTGGTGCTTTAATATTCTGTGAAGATTCTTTATTGTATGCAGTATCAATAAAACTGCCATATGTTTGTTTTAAAAGATCTTGAGACTTTTTAACATTATTTTTGGATGTTTGTAGTTTATTTGAATGACTAATTTCTTCTCATTTTAGAATATTATCTCAGCTTAAATTCTATAATAATAAATAATTTAGCAATTACTTTCTTTATTATTGATCTATTAGAATCATAATTTTTTATTTGTCTATAATATTTATCTCGCTTAGCTAATTTAAGTCCTTTCTGAGGTTTCAAGCTTTCTTTCTGTATAATTCAATGACTTGAGTTTCCCTCTATTGAACTCTTTTTCCTTTTTAATAAAGTATTTTGAGATAATTCAATACCACTTCTTTTATTTATATCATTAGTAAACATTGGTGATTGACTTCCCACGCATCTCTCTGCTAAACTTTTTAGATGAGGTAATGGATTCAATTCAAATTTAACTTTTGCAGACTTATTCATAATGATGTTGCTAAGTTTATTTGAAACTAGGATTTTGCTGTAAAGTATGATTCAAGTCAAACTCTTCATTGCTTAATTCACTAATAATTTTATTTGCATCATTTGATTTATTATTTCTTGGCAAATCAATTCTATCTAAGCTATATTGATTTTTCTTATCTTGCTTATTATATTCAACTGGATTAAAATGAGTATAAATTAAGCCTTCATTGCTATACTCCTTTTTCAATTTTCTTGCTTTTATATTGTTTTTATGAATATCTGATAATGCTTTTTCATTTTCTAAAATAATATAATAGAATAAATACTTCTTTTATTTTGAAATTTTCATTATAGGAACTTTTGATTCGGGAGTCTCTTCCTTAAAATTATATTATGAATCTTACTTCTTCACTTGCTGATAAACATGCTAAGTCTTTATGCGTAAGATTAATTTTTCCAGATTTATTAGGATTGTTTGATAGGTAGTTAAAAGTTGAAGAATCTTCATCAATGTTTTTAACTATATCTTGTCTCACATCTAAACTTAATCATATTAATTTTATGTTTACTTATTAGTGAGATAATATATTTTCAAAATGAATCAAATTCATGTTTCATTTTAAGCATATTGCTTGGTATGCTAACTTTGTTCTTTCATCTCTTTTATCTCTATCCATTGCATAATATCTACCAGAGATTGTAGAAATTTGTGCACCATACCGATTACAAAATTTTATCATTTGTTTCAAATAT
>NZ_JAJBJC010000169.1 GCF_021811825.1 Candidatus Anadelfobacter sociabilis
ATTTTCATTTATTTTCTTCATTTCTTAATCCAACTAAAAAGAATTATAATTAGACTCTTAATGCATTTTAAGTTTTGTCTTATACATACCATATGCTTCTCTCCAATTATCACTCTCCTTTTCTTTCATCTTGCTTCTCTCTGTTCTTTCAGTCACATCTCCACTTCTGCTCCAATCACTTCACCCACTTCTGCTCCAATCACTTCATCCACTGCAGCTTCTTCCTCTTTTAACCTTCAGCTTTTTCTTGTGTTTCTTTCCCGTTTGTCTCTGTTTCCACATCTCATCTCCCATATTTTTCCCAATTTCCTCCAACTCTTTTAGTATTTTATACATTCTTCCTCTGTCAGTTGTTTCCTTTATCAATTCTTTGATTTTCTATTTAATTAAAAAAGTTAGATATTAAATTGCCTATTAAGCAATTAGAAATTGTTAGATGTAAAGTATTTTAAGTTTTGTAGTGAATTTTCTATATTCTCATATCAAGTACTTTTAAAACAAAAACATGTGGTTTTATGTCTCTTAAACTTATATCTCTTGATATCAGCATAGAAATGCTTCCTCCCCATTTAAACTAATCCATTCTGATTCATAAATACATATCTAAATTACTCCAATTTCACCCCTAAAGCTCCAAATCATACCTTTTCATAAGTCCACCAGTTATCATCATTTTGTTGAGCTAAGGAATTACAAAGCGATAAGCACTGGGAAAGCAATCTGTGTTCTGAAAGAGATACTGGCTGAATTCGCTGAAGACGCTTTGTGAGGGAAACAAGGGAGATATTCAGATTAGCTAAAGAAGAAAGTCGAGATTTAGAAAGAGTTGGTCGGGAGATGGTGGAAGTTGAGATGTTGGAGATATTGGATGAGAGGGATGGGATGTGGGATTGGGATTTTGTATGGCGAGATGGAATTTCAGTGAACGATTGGAGAGGTTTGAAGGTGGGATTACGGGATTTTGAAGTTGATAGAGGAGGGTTTGAGGATGGATGTTGGAGGTCTGGAGGTGTTAATTCTTGGAGGTTAATGGTGATTTCACGTGGTTGAGGGGCTTTGTAATTCGATGATTCGTAATATTTAGATGATGCTTTGTGATGAGTTTCTTGATAGTTATTCGCTTTGTTTTGGGGATGCTCAAATGAATTAATTGCTGTATTCATGTAAATTTCACGTGATTTTGAATTTTTTATTATAATATTTATCATTAGTTTGAGATTTATCATGTGGCTTATAAGAATAATTACGATAATTTTGATATACTTGGATATCATCTTCATCCTCAGGTTCAACATCAACTTTATACTTGAGATCCTTAAACATTCCGTTTATATTTTCTCTATCTTTATGTATATTCTTTCTTCTAATAATAGAATCCTTATGAAAATCTAAATTTTTACTACTAATATCAATAAAACTTTTAATTGTCTGTCTTTTAAATCATCTTTTAGCTTGATCATTTCATTTGTTTATCATTTGCATATTTTGAATTTTATTTAAATGGAGTTATCAAATCTTTTCATGTTTGTTGAGATATTTCTCATATTTCATTTACATTATTTATTTTTTTACCTTTATTATTAACCCTAACTTCTATCTCATTTTCAACTTTATCGTATCCGAAAGAAAGTGAATCAGTTTCTAAATATTCAGATCCTTCAGAATCAAATGTTGGAGTTATTCTATCTTGAGATAAATTTTGTTGATCATTCATGTAACTACTAAAAATTTCATTATTTATTGTTAACTTTTTCTCTTTTTCACGTTCATTAATAAATACTGGATGATATATTTTCCTAAATCTTTTATTATCTCTTCTCTTATCTTCTCTATAATTATTTTTCAGATTTTGTTTTTGATATAAATTTTCATTCTATTGGGTACTCTTCAATACTCTCCTCTACATATTCTGTTTCAATACAATTATTATAGTCTGTTGGGTTTGAGTAACTGACTTCAAAAGACTCTTCATTAAAATTTTCTCAATATTCTTCAAGTTCTTCACATCGAGTTAATCTTTTAGGATGTTGAGTTTTAAATGATTCGCGATATTTATATTTTCTACTTTGATCAGATATATCAGATAGCTCTGATTCTATCTCGCCATACAAAATCCCAATCCCACATCCCATCCCTCTCATCCAATATCTCCAACATCTCAACTTCCACCATCTCCCGACCAACTCTTTCTAAATCTCGACTTTCTTCTTTAGCTAATCTGAAT
>NZ_JAJBJC010000069.1 GCF_021811825.1 Candidatus Anadelfobacter sociabilis
AATGGAGTTATTTCCGAAAGCAACAACCGCCTCTTCTTTTGGCCCTTAGATAGGACAGTAGACTTGGATTCTTTTGGGATCAATAGCAAATCTCTTGTATCTGCTCTTTTTCTCTCATTTAGTATTTATCTTGGGATTAACATTATGTCTTACAGCTGCTTTTGCCATGCTCTCTTCACTATTACATATTTCTCTACAGATCGACTACGTCGCAGCGCATTTTGACTCTGTAATATTTGTCCCACAAGCTCCTTCTCCATGCATACTCCTTCATAATATATACTTATCCTTCGAGATTAAATAGTTGCTTATGCCTCACTGACGTCTTTCTTAACAAGCATTTGCTAAAATTGGATTTTCTATCTATAGGCGCTGGGCAACACTAACTATATATAGGAAGTATACTAAATGACCTATTTCCAACTAACAATGCTGAACATTACTCAATATGCTGAACATATAAAAATAAACACACCACCACTTGTTTAGACTATTTTATATCAGTATCATTGGTATACCACGGCAAAAGCTCATATACTTCAGAATCAACCTTAAGATATTCATTCCAATCTACAACAGCACCACCACCAACAATATGATCTTGATTATGTTCATCTATTTTGATTGGATCATTATGCTTTATGAATGCATTATCGAATTTTTGGTTGAGTACGTCTATCTGCTTTCCGAGTTCATGATCACGCTGCGCAAGTGCATCACGCCATTTTTCCAGTTCATGACCACGCTGCTCAACTGTCTGCATCAATTTACCCAGCTTCTGATCATGTTCAGTTATCTGATTTTCGAGTTCATCATCACTCTGCCCAACTGTCTGCATCGATTCATTCAGCTTCTGATTATTTTCAATAATCTGAATTTTGAGTGCATCCAGCTGTTGCAGGAATACACTAACCTGTTGATCATATGCACTTTTCTCATGAGTATACTCAGATGCCTTATATTTGATTAAGTACTTCCACATTTCCAATACATCTCTCTTCTTAGAATGTTCTAAAGTTTGTTTATCATACTTACTCTGCTGATCCGTAATCTGCTGTGTAAATATACCTACCTGCCTATTATATTCAGCTACCTGTCTATTGTGCAAATTATTCTTATGATCGCCAGATAGAGTATTATAATCAGCTATCAGCTCATTGTGTCTAGCTATATACTGATTGTACCCAATCATCTGCTGAGTATATTCAGCCACCTGACGACTATATTCAATCGCCTGTCCCTCTAGTACATTACATTGTTGTTCATATTCAGCTATCTGCCTTTCAAGCACATCCCATGGTTGACTATGCTCAACAATCTTCTGTATGAGTGCATCCCTCTGCTTGCCAATTTCAATAGCCCGTTGTGCAAGTGCCCTATTCTGCACTTTTAATGCAGCACTTTGTTGCTTAATGTAGATCGACTTACTTTCGCATGTATCATTGAACTCTTTTATCATACTTCTCAGTTGCGTGAGTGTATAGTCTACCTTGTTATAGTCTACCTTGTTAATTTTTAACATATTGCTTAATTATATTATTAAATGCATTGGATCGCATTGTAACTATAATATATAAGTAGAGTCAAGTATAAATTCTGAGCATTGTTAATGAGGATAGATGAAATAAATAACTTGAACACATCTAAAAATCGCGGCTGGCAAATATTTACTACGGTATGATAACTTTTAATTTATAGTAAATTAGGTGTTTAGTTTCACGAAGAAGTAGTTAGGATTGAGTATAAAGTATTGAGGATTAGTTGACCATTGATTTAATATGAATTGCCAAGGAGTATTTCCTTTGATGGCTTTAAGTCCTTTAGCGAAGTTATAAGCCATCAAATCTATTGTATGATGGTAATCTATGTCCAAAGTCTACCACATATAATTGAAGGTAACTTTTATAATAATATTCAAAATTTTTACACGGTGATTGATGATACATTAATATTATCGTGATAATTTCACAGATGTTTAATTTTGGCATTCGCGTCGGTTTTTTGCAATCATTAGACAATAGATGAGTATTAATTTTTTTACAAAATCGTTGATTATACAAAATAATGCCGTAATATCTTTCTTCATAGACGATCTATTTTTATTTATCCCAAAAATTCCTCTATACTCTTTTTTGTTCGCATCTTCAATACCTTATCTACTATTTAATCCCAAATCGGGGTAATATCATTCGCCATTTAACAATGCACGACAAAGCTATTTTTTTATATTTGATTATTTCATAGTTGATCAACCTATGGTGTTATGATATGTTGAAGTGGTTTCTTTTAATTAAAATTTCAACGAATGAATATGTCATCAACAAATAATACACAAAAAATTAACAATCAAGGAAACTCAACCTTGCAGTTTCGATATATAGGCGAAACAGCACTGAATCTACTAGGCACTACTGAAGTGAAAGATGTGGATCTCAGGGATTGCGAAGAAATCTCTAAAATGATTCAAACAAATATAGGCTCCAAGGTCTCTTATAATGAGTTAAAAACTGCATATCGAGATTTTTATTCGGCACTCTTGGGTCTCGCACAATCTAGAGTGGAAGAAATGGATAGAATGCCATTAAGCGATAAGAAAGTTACTCTAAAATTTCAGAATCCAGTTTTATATCTTTATAATGAAGAGATTCAAGAGTATTTACAGATCTCTCATACTGATCCTGGATTTTCTTATATGTATTTATTTATGAGGGAAACGCAGAAAAAAACCGAAGAGGGTAAACCTGGAGCATTTAATCTACTACCAAAGTATGTGTTAACGTTCAGAAATAATTCTCCTAGACAATATACACAGGCGGATGTGGTGAAATCTTTTAAGTATTTTTATCAGGGAATTAACCTTGAGCCTGATATAACAAACGCAAATGGCAAGCCTCAATTGCGATCTGACGTATGGGAGCGTTATAAGGCTGAGAAGGATATTTTTAATCAGATTTTTTCCCACACTGCAGAAGCGTTTTATAATGCTTGCGATAGACTACGTAGATCCGATGAAAGACAAGAACTAGAAATATGTATGTCAATAACAAATCAGTTTAGTGTTAATAGAAATCTGGAGTTCTTAGCTTGTAAAGAGATATTTCATAGAATCAAGTGGGAATCGCCATGTATGGATGTGGATCAAATACAGAATGATGTAGACTATTATCCAAAAGATTGATAAAACAGTTAATAATATTTAATAAATAAGTTTCTATGTTGACGAGTATAATGATTGAGGAGTACGTTACTCCTCAAATAGGAGATGGCAATTCGCATAAGCCTAATGATCAGGAGGCACATCTAAAAAGTTTAAGCGGATCACTTGAAGATACTATTGCCCAAAACGATGAAAACACCTTACAAGATCCTGCTAGTTTAAGGGTACTTGCCAAACGTTACGAGATGGGCACTGATGGTGTAACGAAGAATCCAATACGCGCATGTGAATTACATTCACGAAATTGGGAGAAAAATAAGAATATAAGTGCCGCAATGAGATTGGTACAATTATCAGATGCGAAGCTATGCGCCAATTCATCTGAGGAATATTCTTATAAATTAATTAATGAGTTATCATCGTTTATTGATACATTACCAAGAGATAAGTTATCTAAAGAAACCACTGGATGGATTATTTATGAAAAAGCATGGCGTCAAAATGATGGTTTTGGAACGGAAAAAAATACAGAAAAAGCCTGCTTGCAATTTGAACTAATTGCAAAAGATGGATATACAAGATCTGATGGTAAGGAAAGCTTATATCTTGCTAACTGTTATGAAACTGGAGCTGGATCATTCAAATCAAATACTAATGCAGCTGGTAGATTGTATGATACAATATATAGATTGCATCCAGATGATACAGTTGGTCTAATTGCACACTATAAAAGATGCATGCTATCATTGGAAGGTAAAATCTCCTATCAAAACTACGATATAAAATCTATTGTCGGATGTTTTCATGAGGGACATGACTCTAAACACATAGATTCTACTATTCAATACTCTTTAATAAAGCTTGAAGGAGCTTACGGAGAAAAGATTAATATCCAAGAAGCTTATGAGGGATTTCGTTCTTGTAGTGACGAGAATGAAATATGCAAACATTATGTAGGCGTTTCGTTATTACGTAATCCAGAGCTGAGTGAGGTCACTACCGCTTCTAAGATATTTTTTGAAAATATAAATTATCCAAAATCTCAGTTCGAATTAGGGATGATCGAACGTGATATATGTATTCAACAGCTACAAGCACAACAAGGAGTGGAATTAATTCCATCTGCTAGCAATAATTGCAATGATGCATTAAAATATCTGCAAAATTCTGCAAAACTTGGAATGACACAAGGTTATATTGTAGCTGCAGAATTGCTTTTTACTAACCTTCATTTGCATTCTATATCTAAAAAACTTCATTACTTTGAAGAAAAAAATAATGCGAAAGGGAGTTGGTATTTTAACTTCTTTAATTGGATTAATGATAGTAAAAAGAAAGCTGCCACAGAGGAACGAGAAAAAAAGGAAAAAATATGCCAAGCAATATTAACAAATGCTGAGTCAGGAATACATGCTGGCGATATGAAATCATATTTTATAAGAGGAAACTATTATTCTAACGGGGTTTGTGTTGAAAAAACTAAAGAAAATTTAACCATTGCCTATAAAGATTATCAATCATGTAAGGACAGTCATATAGAATGTTTGAATCAATATAGTCATATGTATTATATGGGAATTGATGGTGTAGTAACACAGAACTGTACTACTGCACTGATAGGATATGATATAGGCGCTAAGCAGCATAATACCCAATCTCTTTTGTTTAGAGGAGATTATTTTTTTGAAGGAAAGTGTAATAACGTCGCAAAGGATTATAAAAAAGCATTTCATGATTATGAAACGTGCAGTAAAAGTCCAGATAAGAACATAGAATGCGTGGTGAGGTTTGGCTATATGAAATCTATGGGATATGGTACATCAAAAAGTTGTAACATAGGACTGGAATCAATTAAACAGTGTATAAATGAGCATTCTCATTATGCATATTATGTGATGGGGATTTTTTATAGAGATGCTATTTGTGTAAAAAAGGATATATCAAAAGCTGAAGAATATTTTAAGAGTGCATTTGCGTTAGGAAATGATGAAGCTTCCTCTGCGTTAGTTGAATTAGAATCGCAAAAAATCGACTTATAAGTTTATATATTGAAATGTGTGTTATAGGAGGATTTTGTAATGGATATGTATTTCAAATACGATTTTTCGTTATTACAATCACAGTACGAGTCTAGGTTACATCCAAAGATTGGTATTCGTGTTAACGAATATTTCGACCTTGAATTAAGTTATATGTCAAAAAAAAAGACAATATTACGAATTTAGGTATTATATATATAGAAAAGCCACTGCCTCTTGAGAAAGATCAATTACCTCAATATAGAATGTTAACAAAGGGTGACTTAGAAAGTCTTAAACGACGTAAAAATCAGGAAATACTAAAAATGATCTTAAGGAGGAATCCAGAGGGGGTACCCGGTATTTGTATAGACAAGGACAGAAACATTTATGATATTTTCGATCCTATAGTGGATCAAGAAAAAATTAAAGGAGTACCAGCGCCACATCAAAAAATTGATAAAAGCAATTCTAAAGGGATGACATTCCTAATAAGATATCATATGAAACAATTCAGTATTCTTCGTCGCATACCATGCACTACATATATTGCCGTTTCTGCGGGAATATTACGAACTAATTCTTATTCTTTTTCGTATAAGAATAATGCATTTATTAAGAGTAAATCATCAAATGACTTACTCTATGGAATAGCCGTTGGTTTTGATGCTTCATTATCTCGTAATATTTCTGTAAATCTTGAACTAATCAATTCGAATGACTCTAGGAAGATATATGATAATATGCAAAATTACCGTAAGAAAAATATAGGCATCACAATAGGTATATCTGTAAATCTACCAATTACAGACCTGAGATGAGCTATGTGCGCCAACTGGTAGAGCCGCAAAGAAGCTTTTTGAGAGTACAAATCATGAAGCATCCACAATTCATAGACTTCTTAAATACGATCCGGGAAGACATGATTTCAAATATAATCAAAATAACCAGATGGATTGTGATTATTTGATAGTAGACGAAATGTCCATGGTAGATGTAGGTATTATGCATTCCTTACTAAAAGCATTGAATGAAAAATCTCATCTGATTTTAGTGGGAGATATCGACCAATTACCATCAGTAGGGGCTGGGAATATCTTGCGCGATATGATCGATTCCGATATCTTTCTAGCTACTAAACTTACACAAATCTTTAGGCAAGCTCAGGAAAGCGATATCATCACCAATGCGCATCTTGTAAACAAAGGACTGATGCCGAAGTGCAAACCTAAAGGCATCAAAAGCGATTTCTATTTCATGGAAATCGATGAACCTGAAAAGATTGCTATAACAATAAGGAACCTCGTACAAACACATATACCACAAAAATTGAAGTATTACCCTATAAAAGACATACAAGTACTATGCCCAATGCAAAAAGGTAAAACTGGTGTAAGACTTTTGAATACAGAATTGCAAAAAGCTCTGAATCCAGCGTATAATGATGGAGTTGAAAAATACGGCTACATATTTGCTGTAAACGATAAAGTAATGCAAATAGAGAATAACTACGATAAAGATGTTTTTAATGGCGATATAGGCTTTGTTATTGCAATAGATAAAGAAGAACAAGAGCTTGTTGTAGATTTTGATGGTAGAGCAATAAAATATGATTTCGCGGATTTAGATGAACTTGTCTTAGCATATGCTTCAACAATACATAAAGCTCAAGGCTCAG